>SYBY01000144.1 GCA_005788585.1 Actinomycetota bacterium
CGCGGGTACACTCAGAGCCTTCCCGGAGAGGTGGCCGAGTGGCTGAAGGCACTCGCCTGCTAAGCGAGTATGGGGTTTATAGCTCCATCGCGGGTTCGAATCCCGCCCTCTCCGTGTCGTTGCGCCCGTAGCTCAGCTGGAGAGAGCGTCGGTCTACGGAACCGAAGGTCAGAGGTTCGAATCCTCTCGGGCGCGTTCTCGCTAGTGGTGTGCAGGAGCGGCGGGAAGCTCCACCGCGACCTTCAGCCCGCCGGCTGCCCGGGGCGTGAGGGTCACCTCTCCATCGTGGGCCTTGGCGATGCTGCTGACGATGGCGAGGCCGAGACCAACCCCGGCGTGATCGCCGCGCACGCGGGCCGTCCCACGGAGAAACGGCTCGGTCAGCGTGGCCGCGGTCTGCGGACCGAGCGGCTCGCCGGTGTTCTCGACCGTGAGGGTCACGGTCCGGGCGTGTACGCCGGTCGTCACCCAGACCGCGCCCCCGGTGGGCAGGTTGTGGACGATGGCGTTGTGCACGAGGTTGGTGCTCAGCTGCAGGAGCAGCGCATGCGAGCCGACGGTGGGCGCCGTGTCCGCGGAGCTCTCCACCGTGAGGCCGCGCGCGTCAGCGAGGGGCAGGAGCGTCTCCGTGGCTTCCTCGGCGATGAGCGACAGGTCGACGTGCTCCCGCGAGAAGCTCCGCTGATCGGCGCGGCTGAGCAGGAGCAAGGCTTCGGTGAGGTCGATCGCCCGGGTGTTGACGTGGTGGAGGCGCTCGACGAGCTCGCCGCTGTCATGCGCATGGTCCTTGCGGGCGACGTCGAGCAGCGTCTGCGTGATCGCCAGTGGTGTGCGGAGCTCGTGGGAGGCATTCGCGGCGAAGCGCTGCTGCTCGGCCACGTGGGCTTCGAGCCGCGCGAGCATGGCGTCGAAGGCGTCAGCCAGCTCGCGGAACTCGTCGCTGCGGCCTTCCAGGCGAATCCGATGGCCGAGTGATCCCGACGCAGCCGTACGGGTGGCGTCGGTGATCCGGCTCAGGGGGGCGAGCATCCTGCCGGCGAGCAGCCACCCGCCCACCAGCCCGAAGATCAGCAGGAACGCGAGTGCGACGACGGCCGGGATGGTGAAGCCGTTGAGGGGGTCGGAGCGGCTGCGCGGGAGCCCCGGGACGCCGAAGACCACCCCGTCGGGGATGTACCGCAGGATGGAGACCCACACGACGGCGAGCAGCAGGACGCCGGCGAGTGTGAGGAACCCGGCGTAGCTGAGGGTGAGTTTGAGGCGGACGCTCAGGCCCGGCGCTCTATCCACGGTCTCCGCCCCCGCGTGCGCCGTCGGGCGACGTGGTGATGCGGTATCCGACGCCGGTCACCGTGGCGATGATCTGTGGTTCGCCGAGCCGTTTGCGCAGTCCCGACACCGTGATGCGGACGGCGTTGGTGAACGGGTCGGCGTTCTCGTCCCACGCCCGCTCGAGGAGCTGCTCGGCGCTGACGACGCCCCCTTCGGCCCCGACGAGCACCTCGAGCACGGCGAACTGCTTGCGGGTCAGGCCGACGTAGCGGCCGTCGCGGTAGACCTCGCGCCGGAACGGGTCCAGGCGAAGGCCGGCGATCTCGTGGACAGGCGGCCTGCTGCGGGCGCGCCGGCGGTCGAGGGCTCGCAGCCTGAGCACCAGCTCCTGCAGCTCGAACGGCTTCGTGAGGTAGTCATCGGCGCCGAGCTCAAACCCTGAGGCCTTGTCGTCGAGACGGTCGGCCGCGGTCAGCATCAGGATCGGCATGCCGCTGCCGGAGGCCACGATGCGCTTCGCGATCTCGTCGCCGGTGGGGCCGGGAATGTCGCGGTCGAGCACGGCGATGTCGTACGTGTTGACCGTGAGCAGTTCGAGCGCAGCGGCGCCGTCACCTGCGATGTCCGTCGCGATCGCCTCCAGCCGCAGGCCATCGCGGATCGCATCGGCCATGTAGGGCTCGTCCTCCACGAGCAGTACGCGCATGCTCCGATGCTAGAGCCGGGCTGTATCGCTGGCGTATCGAGAACGACATACGTCCCGGCAACGCCCCGCTGCGTTGACTGGCCGCGTGCCCTCCAGCGATCCCACCCCCCGCCGGACGCGGATCCGCAGGCGCCGTCTCACTGGCCTGCTGGTCATCCTCGCGGTGATCACGGCCGCCCTCGGCCAGCAGCGGCCCGCGTCCGTGTCCTCGCCTGCGGCGCCACTGGCGGACATCGTCCGCACCGGTGACAGCAGCGAGCCTGCGGAGCTCACCAAGCTCGACGCGGGACTTCGCGGTGCCCTGCGCGACGCGACGCGTGACGCCGCGAACGAGGGGATCCAGGTCTCCGTCGACAGCGGCTGGCGCTCGCCGGAGCACCAGGCACGGCTCCTCCGGGAGGCGGTCGCGACGTACGGCTCCGAGGAGGAGGCGGCCCGATGGGTGGCCACCCCCGGCACGTCGGCGCACGTATCCGGAGAGGCCGTCGACGTCGGGCCGCCCGCAGCTGCGGCGTGGCTGGCCTCCCGCGGCGCCGCCTACGGGCTCTGCCAGATCTACGCGAACGAGCCCTGGCACTTCGAACTGCGTCCCGACGCGGCCGCTGAAGGGTGCCCACCGGTGTATGCCGACCCGACGCACGACCCGAGGATGCAGCAGCGATGATGAGAAGACTCCGGCCTGTGGCGGCTCTGGCGATGGTCACCCTGATCGGCGCGGGCTGTTCGGACGGGCCGGCTGACAACGGCCCGGAGGGTGCCGGCACGCACGCCACGAGTCGCAGCAAGGCGGTGCTGTTCGCCGAGTGCATGCGGGAGGAAGGCGTCGGTGGGTTTCCCGACCCGAACGTGGCGGGTGATCAGGAGGTGGTCGAGGCGATCCAGCGGCTCGATACGAGCTCTGCGGCCTTCGAGCAGGCCGTTCGCGCGTGCAAGCACCTTCAGCCGGCGGGTCTGCTGGGAGGCAGGGCGACGACCGAGGAGATGCAGCAGCGCCTCGCGTTCGCCCGGTGCATGCGGGACAACGGCGTGGAGGACTTCCCGGACCCCACCCGGGACGGGCCCCTCGTTGACACGCGTCGGATCCCCTCTGCCGCCGGCAGGGGCGCTCAGGCGATCCCCGGGTTCCAGGCCGCGATGGACGCGTGTCGCGGGGCCGCGGCGGACGCCCTGGGGGCGGAGTGACGCGCCGGATGGGCGTCCGGGTCCGAGCCGTGCTCCTGGCTGCCGGGATCGTCGCCGCCGGCGTGGTCGTGGCGTCCGGCGAGGACGCTCAGCCTCCGGCGGCGCAGGAGGCTGCGGCGAACACCGAGAAGGTCGCACGGGGACCGCTCTCGTCGGCGGTCTCCCTCGACGGGACCCTCAGCTATCGCGCGCGGCCGGATGGTGCGCCGTACACCGTGATCAACCGGGTTCGCGGGACCTACACCGAGTTGCCTGACGCCGGCGACCGGATCGACTGCGGCGACGTGCTCTACCGCGTGGACGACCGGCCGGTGCTGCTGCTGTGCGGCGCCGTGCCGGCCTACCGGGGCCTGCGTGTCGGCGACGAGGGCACCGACGTTCGCCAGCTCCACCGGAACCTGCACCGCCTGGGTCACGATGCCGATCCGCGCGCCAGCACCTTTACGTGGACCACGGCGGCGGCGCTCAGCGCGCTCCAGCGGGACCGGGGGGCCGACGTGACCGGGGAGCTCGGCCTCGGCGACGCCGTCGTCCTCCCCGAAGCCGGGCGGATCGCCAGGGTCGACGGCGAGCTCGGCGGATCTGCGCGCCCCGGCGCGAAGATCGCGCAGGCCACCTCCACGACCCTGGAGGTCCAGATGGAACTCGCGGCGACCCACCGGGGTGACGTCAGCGTCGGGGACGAGGCGCGGGTCACGCTGCCCAGCAACCGCGTGGTGAAGGGCACGGTGGGGCGGATAGGGAAGGTCGCGCGAACCGCTGGCAAGGACGCGGCACCGACGATCCCGGCCTCCATCCGGCTCGACCGGCCGCAGGAGGCGCGCGGGCTGGGCGAGGCCCCGGTCCAGGTGAGCGTCGCGACAGCAGCCGTGTCAAGGGTGCTGAGCGTGCCGGTCGTCGCGCTCGTCGGGAAGGCCGGCGGCGGGTTCGCCGTGGAGGTCGTGCGAGACGGCGGGCGCCGCGAACTGGTCGGAGTGCGGCTGGGCCTGTTCGACGCTGCTGCCGGGCGCGTCGCCGTGCGGGGGGCACTCGCCGAAGGCGACCGCGTGGTGGTGCCGTCACCATGAGCCGCGAACCGGTGCTGGTGCTCGATGGCGTGACCAAGGTGTACGGCGACGAGCCGGCGGTTCCCGCCCTTCGGGGGGTGTCGCTCTCCGTGCAGCGCGGCGAGCTCGTGGCGATCGTCGGGCCCTCCGGGTCGGGCAAGTCGACGCTCCTGCATGTCATGGGGACGCTGGAACGCCCGAGCGGCGGCGTGGTCCGGATCGGCGGGGTCGACGCGGCGCGACTGCGTGACCGCGAGCTGTCACGGCTGCGTGCCCGGGAGATCGGGTTCGTGTTCCAGCGGTTCTTCCTGGCCGAGCACGCGACGGTGCGCGAGAACGTCGCCGATGGCCTGCTCTATGCGGGCGTCCCGGCCGCCGAGCGGTTCCGCCGCGCCGATGAGGCGCTCGAACGCGTGGGCCTGTCCGCGCGCGCAACCTTCAAGCCGACCCGGATCTCCGGAGGCGAGCGTCAGCGGGTGGCGATCGCCCGTGCGCTGGTCGGGCGTCCGTCGCTCGTGCTCGCCGACGAACCGACCGGCAATCTCGACAGCAGCACCGGGGCGTCGATCATGGAGCTCATCCACCAGCTCAACGCCGACGGAGCCACCGTCCTGATGATCACGCACGATGTCGCGCTCGCCGATCAGCTGCCCCGCCGGATCCGGATGCTGGACGGCCAGGTGGTCTCCGCCGGATGAGCTCCAGGGACGGGCGACTGGGGCTCGGGGACGGCCTGCGGGTGGCGAGTGCCGGCCTCCGGGCGCGGCCTCTGCGTGCTGCGCTCTCCGCGCTCGGGATCGCGATCGGAACGGCCGCGATCGTCGGGGTCCTCGGGCTGTCGTCGTCCTCGCAGGCCGGGCTGTTGGCGGAGATCGACCGCCTCGGGACGAACATGCTGACGGTGGAGGCCGGACAGAGCCTCACCGGCGGGGAGGCGATGCTCCCGCCCGAGGCGCCGGCGCGGATCACCCACCTGCGCGGCGTCGAGCGTGCCGCCCACACCGGCCTGCTGAAGGACGCGAGGGTCTACCGGAGCTCGATGATTCCCGTCGGCAACTCCGGTGGCCTCATGGTGCAGGCCGCCAGCCTGAACCTGCCATCGGTGCTCGCGACGGGCATGGCGCGTGGTGCGTGGCTGAACGAAGGGACCGCGCGCGAGCCGGTGGCGGTCCTGGGCTCCGCTGCGGCGGTCCACCTGGGCATTGATCGCGTGGACCCGGGTCAACGGATCTGGCTGGGAGGCCAGTGGTTCCATGTCGCCGGCATCCTGGAGCCCTCGCCGCTGGTCCCCGACATCGACAGCAGCGCCCTCGTCGGCTACCCGGCCGCGCAGAGATACCTCGGCTACGTCCGCGTCCTCGGTGGCAAGGCGCAGGCCGGTCCACCGAGCTCGATCTACGTCCGGGCCGCCACGGGGCATGAGGCGGCGGTGCAGCCGCTGCTCGCGCCGACGGCCAATCCCGAGGCGCCCAACGAGGTGAACGTGAGCCAGCCATCGGACGTGCTGACCGCCCGGGCCGCCGCGGCCGGCGCATTCGACCGTCTCTTTCTCGGCCTGGGCGCCGTGGCGCTGGTCGTGGGTGCCGTTGGGGTCGCGAACATCATGATCATCTCGGTGCTGGAGCGCCGCTCGGAGATCGGCCTCCGGCGCGCCCTGGGTGCGACGCAGGGCCAGATCCGCACGCAGTTTCTCGGCGAGTCGGTCCTGCTGGCGGGCATCGGCGGCGCCGTCGGTGTGCTGGCCGGGGCGGCGGCCACGGCTGCGTACGCGAGCGCCGAGGGCTGGGCTGTCGTGGTTCCCGTCGAGGCCTGGTCGGGAGGTCTCGCGTCCGCCATCGCGATCGGCACGGGAGCCGGGCTCGTGCCCGCCGTTCGCGCGTCGCGGATGCCACCGACCGTCGCGCTGCGGACGAGCTGACAAGGCCTGCCGCGGGGACTCACCGGAGCCTGAGTGCATGTTCAAGGGATAATGCGCATAATGTGAACTATGCGCTCCTGTCTTCGCGCGGCCCTGTTGCCGCTGCTCACCTTCGCCCTCCTGTTCACCTCCGTCGGGCCCGCTCAAGCGCTCCCGGAGGACTCCGGCAATCCCGGCAAGGTCCAGTTCGTCAAACGCTCGGCGCCGGCGTTCGACCAGTACTCCACGCAGGCGTACAGCTCGTGGCTCAACGCCAAGTTCTGGCGTTTCCAGGTCTCCGACGACTTCTTCCGCGACAAGACGTCGTGGTACTCGCGGGGCTGGGTGTACTGGAACTCCTTCGGCATCTGGCCCAACGACCCGGAGGCCTCCACGTACGGCCTGAAGACCGCCTCCGGCGCCGACGTGTACCTCAAGTACGGCTACGAGGACGGGGCCGCGGACCGCATCGCAGGCGACATCACGAACCCGGCCTTTCGCGCCGCGCGGGTCGCTGAGCTCAAGGAGCTCCTGACCCATGGGTACAAGGGTGCGTGGATCGACGACGTCAACCTCGACCTGGACCTGTGGGAACGCAACGGCACGACCCGCGCGACGCCCTACAGCCCGTGGCTCGGCCGGACCGTCACCGCGGCGGACTGGCGCATCGCCATGACCGTGTTCATGGAGGAGATCCGCGCGGCGATCCCCGACAAGGAGCTCATGCACAACGCGGTCTGGTACCACGGCCGCGTCGGCACGTCGCGTGAGTACTACCCCGAGGTCGACCGGCTGATCAAGTCGGCCGACTACGTCAACAAGGAGTGGGGGATCAACGCGGACTCGGGCCTCGGCGGCGGGCTCGACCAGTGGAGCAACGACGCGCTCTTCAGCCACGTCGACAAGGTGCACGGGCTCGGCCGCGGCGTCGTGATCGACGATGACGCCAGCACGAACGCCGAGCGCAACTACGTGCTGGCGAACTACCTGCTGCTCAGCACCGGCAAGGACGGCATCACCGACACGTCGCAGACGCCCGTGAACTGGTGGTCGGGGTGGGACACCGACCTCGGTCAGCCCAAGGGCCCGCGGTACAAGTGGCAGGGCGCGATCCGGCGGGACTTCACCGGCGGCACGGCGATCATCAAGGAGCCCGGCGCTCCTGCCGGCGACGTGACGCTCGGCGGCTCCATGAAGACCCTGGACGGCGCGACCGTCACGAAGGTGACGCTCGGCCCGCGGCAGGGCGCGGTGCTCACCGGGACGCCGGTCGTCCCGACCTTCGGCAAGCCGACGATCACGTCCGGGCCCGGCGGCTGGTACTTCGACAACTGGAACGGGTTCTCCATCACCGGCACGAACCTCAAGGACGCCGAGGTGACGATCGGCGGCCGACCGCCCGCGCGGATCGACCAGCAGACGGACACCGCCATCGACATGACGCTCTCGCCGGTCGAGAGCCCCGGGCCGCGGGAGGTGAAGGTCACCAATCCGGCCGGCAGCGCGACGACGACGTTCACGTACACGCTGCGACCCGGCACGGGGCCGTCGCCGACGATCTCCTCGCTGTCGCCATCGAAGGGCTTCTACGACGTCGCCACGTCCGTGACCATCTCCGGTGCGAACTTCACCAGCCCGACGGTCACCCTGGACGGGGAGCCGCTGACCCCGACGGCCGCCTCCTCGTCGAGCATCACGGTGACGATCCCCAAGGGCGTCGCGCCCGGGCCGTCCGTGCTCAAGGTGACGACGAACGCGGGAACGGCGACCGCGGCGTTCACGCGCGAGGCGCGGTCCGTGACGCCGGCGCCGGCGATCACGAGCATCAGCCGCGCGACCGTCAACAACAAGTACCTCGCGAACATCAGGGGCACCGGCTTCACCGGCGCCACGCGGGTGGACTTCGGGACGGTCGCTTCGACGTCCGTCACGGTGATCTCCGACACGCAGGTCGTCGCGGCCGTCCCGCTCCAGCCCGCGGGCACCGTGAACGTCCGCGTCACGACGCCGAGGGGCACGAGCCCGGTGGTCTCCGCCGGGACGTGGCTCTACCTCGGACCGCCGAAGATCACGGGGATCACGCCGTCGAGCGGCCCCGCGGCCGGCGGCGGGATCGTGACCGTGCTCGGCTCGGCCCTCAACAACGCCAGCGTCAGGGTGGGCACCGCGATCCCGACCGGGGTCGTCAACTACGGCAACGAGATCGACTTCACCGCGCCTGCCGGAACCGGCACGCAGACGGTCACGGTCAGCACGCCGGAGGGCACGGCGACGACCTCGTACACCTACGTGGCCGCCCCGACGATCGCGAGCCTCAGCGTCACGAAGGGGTACGTCGATGTCGCGACACCGCTCGAGTTGAAGGGCACCAACCTGATCGGCACGACGGTGAAGGTCAACGGAACGACGGTCCTGCCATCGAAGATCACCCCGACGAGCATGGTGCTCACCGTGCCGAAGGGCACGGCGGCGGCCAACGCGACGATCGCGGTCACCGGCCCCGGGGGCACCGCGACGACGACGTTCGCGTACGTCACCCGGAGCTCGACGGCGCCGACGATCACCGGGATCAACCCCACGTCGTGGTACTGGAACATCGCGACCCAGGTCACGATCTCCGGCACGAACCTGTCCGCGGCGACGCTGCAGGTCAACGGCACGACGGTCACGCCGAAGTCGAGAACCGCCACGGCGGTCACGGTCCTGCTGCCCGTCGGCAGCGTGCCCGGCACGGTGGCGACGATCACCCTCTCGACGTCCGCGGGCACCGCGACCACGCTGTACACCTGGGCCCCGTACCTGGCGACGAGCGTCGCCCCCAACGGGACGTTCGAAGCGGGCGTCGGCAGCTGGACGGCGAGCTCGGGCGTAACGATGACGTCGGCGACCGATCAGAAGCGCAGCGGGACCCGGTCGCTGAAGTACGTCACCACCGGTGCCGGCCTCCCGGTCGAGTCGCTGGCGACGTCCGGCATGGCCGGCCGGTATCAGGTCGGCGGCTGGGCGATGGTCCCCGCCGGGGTCACGTGGTCGCTCGAACTCACGGACTCGACGGGAGCGATCTACGCCCGCGCGAATGCCGTCGGGACCGGCACGTGGCAGTACGTGTCGGTGGTCGGCGTCACGGCGTCGACCAGGCCCGGCGTGAAGTTCCGGACCGCGTCGGGCGCGACCGCCTGGCTCGATGACGTGACGGTGCAGGCCGCCATGTAGCCCGCTGTCCTGCGCCTCCACCCGTTGGGGGCGCAGGACGCCCGGGGACTCAGGGGCAGGTCAACTTCCTGTTCCGCTTCTTGGCCCGCTGGCAGAGCTGACGCTCCGTGAGGCCGCGTTCAGCGGGCCTCAGGGCGACCTTCACCGTCCGGGTGCTCGCCGCGCCCACGCCCCCGGCGGGGGTGAACGTGACCTTCAGCGAGAGCGGAAGCCGGCGCTTCCTCTTGTACGTCTTGTTCGCGGCCGAGCTCAGCTTGAACGTCAGCGGCACGGCGCCCGGCGCGGTCACCGTCTTCTTGATCGCCTTGAACACCGGGGCACGCCGCGCGGAGGCGGTGGCGCTTCGTCCGCCGAGCCCGCCGCCGGGGGTCACCGACAGCGTCCCGGCACCCGGCACGAAGACGTGGGCGCCGCCCGGAACGCCGACGGGGACCAGCGGCGCGGCGGCTTCGATCGTCAGCGACGCCTTGCACCCGAGCGCCCGGCCGATCGCGTCGCCGAACCGCTGGGACCCGGGCGGCTCGGGGACCGTCGTGCCGTCGCCGAGACGGTCTCCCGGGAAGTACTGCCGCGCCCAGCAGTTGAAGCCGAACTCGGTGGGCTGCCCGAGGAACGACACCGACTGGGACGCCTGGCAGCGCCGCTGGCCGTAGTCGATCTCGCACTCTGCGGCGCGGATGTCGACGAACGGCTGGAAGATGCGCTGCGTCCCGACGTGCCACCACGTGTTCGTGTCCTCGTGCTGGAAGGCCACGGTGGTCTTCAGCGTGCACCGCGCGCCCTTCGGGCAGGGCACCTTCACGGTCGAGCAGAGCGCCCCGATGGTGTCTCCCGGATCAGATTCGCACTCGGACCATGAGTGGTTGAAGCTCGTCCTGCCGTCGGTCGAGATGTCGCACGCGTTCGGGACCTTGGAGAAGAGGCCGCCGCGACCGGTGGCCAGGAACGGGTTGACCTCGCACGACAGCGGCTCGGTCTTCTTGGCGTTGATCGAGAAGTCGCGCCGGGCAGGTGTGGGGTCGACGACGTTGCCCGCCGCGATGGCGGCGACCTCGAAGCGGTGCGCGCCGACGCCCAGCGGGGCGGTCGTGTACGAGCCGCGGTCGCACGTCGCCCAGGCGCCGCCGTCGACGCGGCACTGGAACTTGGCGCCGGGGGTGTCGCTGCGGAAGGTGAACGTCGGGACCGTCAGCCAGCCGCCGCCCTCGGGTCCGCCGGTGACGAACGTGTCGGGCGCGGGTGCGCCCGGGCCGGTGGCCACGATGACGTCGCCGGTGTAGGTGTACGGCAGGCCCTCCGAGCACGCGGACACGTTGCCCGCCGCGTCGGTCGCGGTCGCGTAGAAGGCCTGGTTGCCGGGCGGGACGCCGACGACGAACCCAGGTGAGGCGAACTCGGCGGCCGTGCCGGTCGCACCCGCCGGCCCGCTGCATGTGTCGTTGGTGAAGACCCGGACGCTTGCGCCCGCCTCAGCGGTCCCCTGCACGCGCGGGCTCGGGTCGTTCGCCGGGCTGGCGGGCGAGGTGGCCGTGAGGGCCGGCGGCGCCGGCGGCGCCGAGTCCTCGACGTACGTCGCGCCGGGGGTGCAGAACGACTCGATGCCGCCGGCGACGGCGCGGGCCGTGAACTGGGTCGTCGTGTTGTCGGCGACCGTCACGGTCAGGCCGGCGGCGAACTCCTCACGCGTGCCCTCCGCGATCGGCGCACCGACGCAGCCCAGGCCCCGGTAGATCCGGATGGTGGTGCCCGCCAAGGTCGTGCCGCGGATGCGCGGGGAGTTCTGGTTCGACGGGCTCGCGGGGGTGAAGCCGGTGATCGCCGGCTGCGGCGGAGCGATCGGATTGCGGAACTTCGACACCCGGGCGCCGTTGTACTCGCCGACGTAGAGGTCGCCGAGCGGCGAGACCTCGAGGCTCCAGGATTGGGAGATCTCGCCCCCCTTGCCGCCGGGAGCCCCGGCGCGGCAGTGCGTGCTCTCGCTGCAGACCGCGAACACGTTGGGGAGGCGGTCGTCGACGTTCTTGCCCAGGACGGCCTGGAACGTGCCCTGCCACGTGATGATCTGCACGCGGTCGGCGAGGCGCTCGCTGACGTACATGTTGCCCGCCGAGTCGCCGGTGACGCCGCTGGGGCTGGTGAACTCGCCGCCCCCGCCGCCCGCGGCACCGGGCACGCAGAGCGTGGGGGCGTTGCAGATCTTCGTCCCGGGTCCCATCACGTCCTTGCCGAGCACGCGTTCGAACGACCCGTCGGAGCTGAGCACCGTGACGCTGTTGCTCTGACTGTCGGTGACGAAGACGCGATCTCCGACGCCCGTCCCGATGCCCTCGACTGCCGCCCACTGGCCGCCGCGCGGGAGACCGGTGGATGACGCGCGACCGCAGAGCAGGATGCTGATGCACCGGTCCATGCCGGGGCCGCCGACGTCCTTGCCCACCATGAGATTGAAGTCGTCCGCCGCATTGAACTTCTGCACCCGCGGGTTTGCGACCTCGGCCACCCAGTAGGAGCCCGTCGAGTCGAACGCGATGCCGCGGGGCTTGTCGAACGAGCCGGGGATGCCCGTCGCGCCGCCGGTTCTGCACGCCGGCGCGACGGTGCACGTCTCGACGGCCGCGGCCCCGGTGCTGACGCCCTCGCCGATGGTGCGCAGGAATGCCCCGTCGGTGGTGAACACCGAGATGCGGTTCGCGTCCGTCTCGGCCACGTAGACCTCGCCGGCCCGGCTCACCGCGATCCCGCTCGGGGACGCCAGCGCCCCGCCGTCGGGCGCACGCTCGCCGGCCCGGCAGTGTGTTGCCACCGTGCAGACGCCGAACTGCCCGGGCAGGTCCTTGTGTACGCTCCAGCCCCAGGCCCGCACGAAGGCGCCGGTGGCGGTGAACTTCGTGACCCGCTCCATGAAGTCGTCGACGACGTAGACGTTGCCGTCGGCGTCGATCGCGGTGTCGGCAGCGGTGAGGAAGGTGCCTCCTTCCGTGCCGGTCTGGCTGCCCGTGACGCAGTTCGCAGCGACGGTGCAGATGTCGGTGCCCGGGCCGCCGACGTCGTTGCCGAAGCTGCGCTCCCAGGTGGGTGCCGCGCTTGCCGCAGGCGTGCAGGCCAGCAGGAGGGCGAGACCGAGCAGCGACAGAGCGCGGTGCATTACTCAGGATCGTGGCAGATACAGGACCACCGCGAAAGCGTCGCGGCTGTTCTCAGCCGCGCACCGTCTCGCGCCGGGATGCGCCGAGCTCGGTCAGGCGGCCGTTGCAGTCGAACGCGCGCAGCGTGATGCGGTCGAGATCGACCGACCCGGTCTGACCGGGCGGGCTCGCGGTCAGTCCGACCGTCAGCCGCGCGTGGGTGAGCGCGGCTCCCGCGGCCAGGGCGATGATCCCGGGGGTCGAAGCGGTCAGGGAGCGTCGGATGGTGCGGAAGTACACCAGATCGACCGAAATCGCAGGGAGTAGTGCGCCCGCACGTGGTCGATCGCAGAGCGCGGCGGCGCAGGCCCGCCCCGTACCATCCGCTCGATGGCCGACCCCGCCCTGCTCGAGCGCGACGACGAACTGGCGCTCGTCGACGAGATGCTGGCCTCCGCGGGTGCCGGCGAAGGGCGGTTCCTCCTCATCGAGGGACTCGCCGGGATCGGCAAGACGCGCGTGCTGACGGAGGTCCGCCGTCGCGCCGGGTCGCGCAGGCGGGTGCTCACGGCCCGCGGCAGTGAGCTGGAGGCCGCGTTCCCGTTCGGCGCCGCCCGCCAGCTCTTCGAGGGTGTCATGGCCGACCCCGAGCTGCGCGAGATCGCGCTTGCCGGGGCGGGCGCCGCTGCCGGCGACGTCCTCGGCGCGCCCACCGGGAACACCCAGGCGGGCAACGCCTCGTTCGCGGTGCTGCACGGGCTGTACTGGCTGACGCTGAACCTCGCCGAGGAGCGCCCCCTCGTCCTGTCCGTCGACGACCTCCAGTGGGTCGACCGCCCGTCACTGCGCTTCCTGGCCTACCTCGTCCGCCGCCTGGAGGGCGCGCCCGTCCTGCTGGCCGCGACGCTGCGCAGCTCCGAGCCGGGGATCGACCCGGCGCTGCTGGCGGAGGTCGTGCAGGACACCGCGGTGGAGTCCCTGCAGCCGCGCCCGCTCAGCGAGGGTGCGGTCTCCGGTCTGATCGAGGAGCGACTCGGCACGGCCGGTGACGAGGCGTTCGTCGCGGCGTGTCACCGGTCGACCGGCGGCAACCCGCTGCTGCTGCACCAGCTCCTCGTCGCGCTCGCGGCCGACGCCGTCACGCCGGTGGAGGCGATCGTCGCCATGGTCCGCCAGATCGCGCCACGTGCGGTCTCGCGGACGGTGCTGCTGCGGCTCGCGCGCCTCCCCGCCGACGCGGCGGCCGTGGCGCGCGCCGCCGCGATCCTCGGCGAGCACGCCGCGCCCGACGCGGTCGCCGCGCTCGCCGAACTGGCGCCGGAGGCGCTGGCCGACACGACCGGGGCGCTCATCAAGGCCGAGATCCTGCGGTCCGAACCACCGATCGGCTTCGCGCACCCGCTGGTCCGCGACGCCATCTACCAGGAGATCCCACCGGCCGAGCGCGAGCTGCTGCACGGCCGTGCCGCCGAGGTCCTGCGCGACGCCGGCGCGCCCGCCGAGCACGTCGCCACCCAGCTGCTGCTGACACCCGCGCGCGCCAGGCCGTGGGTGGTCGAGACCTCGATGGCCGCCGGCTACGAGGCGATCGCCCGTGGCGCGCCGGATGGCGCGGTCGCCTACTTCCAGCGCGCGCTCGACGAGCCGCCCGCGCCCGAGGAGCGCGTCGGAGTCGTCGGCGCGCTCGGCATCATCGAGGCGCAGACCAGCGGGCCGGGTGCGGTTGAGCACCTCCGCGAGGTCCTGGAGTCGTCAGACGACCCGTTCGCCCGTGCCGGGGTCGCCCAGATCCTCAGTCGCACGCTGATCTTCACGGGGGCTCCCGCGGAGGGCAGCGCGGTCGCGGAGGCCGCGCGCGACGCGCTGCCCGACACGCCGGAGGCCCGTGACGTGCGGCTCGGCCTGGAGGCCGTCCGCGTCATCGCCGCGGTCTTCGGCGTGATCGACGATGCGCAGCTGGCGCTGCTCGCCGAGCACCGGCACCCGCCCGCCGACGCGGGGGTCGGCGAGAAGCTGCTCGCGTCGATGGCCGTGTACGCCTGGTCGCAGACCGACGGCACCGCGGCCGAGTGCTGCGATGCCGCGCTCGCGCTGCTGCGCGACGGCGGCCTGAGCATCTCAGACGACCCGCTGACCGCCACGGGCGCGTTCGCCGTCCTGCAGTTCGCGGCCCACGACGAGCTCCTCGACATCTGGGCGCGCGAGCGAGCGGAGGCGTACCGGACCGGCTCGCTGCTGCTCACCTCGACCATCCACAACTGGTACGGCGGCGCACTGCTGCGCCGCGGCGATCTGGGCCAGGCGCGCGAGGAGTTCGAGACCGGGCACCGGCAGTTCCGCCAGTGGGGGTACAGCCCCGAGGTCCTCACCGTGAGCGCGTGCCACCTCGTCGTCCTCCTGACCGAGCAGGGTGAGCTCGCCCGGGCGCGCGCCCTGCACGACGGGCTGGTCGCGCCCGAGCGCGACGCGATCGCCACCTTCCACTGGCTGTACTCGGACGCCGTCCTGTTGCTCGCCGAGGGCAAGCCGGGGCCCGCGCTGGAGCGCTGCGCGGAGCTCGCAACCCGGATGACGTGGGTCACACGGCCGATCGACTACCCGTGGCCGCGGGTGCAGGCCCTGGCGCTCGACCGTCTCGGCCGCACCGAGGAGGCGGTCAGGGTCGCGGAGGACTGGGTTGCGCAGACGCGCGACTGGGGCGCCCCGGGTGAGGTCGGCGCCGCGCTGTGCGTGCTGGGCCTCGTCCAGCGCGACGCGGGGCTCGACGCGCTACGCGAGGCGGTCGCCGTGCTCGACGGCTCGTCCGCGCGGCTGGAGCTCGCCAAGGCGCTCGCCGCGCTGGGGTCGACGATGCGGCGGGCGCGGGAGCCGTCGGAGGCGCGCGAGCCGCTGCGTCGTGCCCTGGACCTCGCGTCGGCGTGCGAAGCGCACGCGCTCGCCGACCACATCCGCACCGAGCTCCAGGCCACGGGCGCGCGCCCGCGGACCGATGCGCTGGCGGGCGTCGAGGCGCTGACGCCGAGCGAGCGCCGGGTCGCCGACCTCGCTGCGGCGGGGAACGCGAACCGCGAGATCGCGCAGCAGCTGTACGTCACGCCGAAGACCGTCGAGGTCCACCTGACGAACGCGTACCGCAAGCTCGGCATCGGCTCGCGGCGCGAGCTGGCGGGCGCGCTGGACTGAACACGCTCCCGGGCGGGCTCGTCACCCGTAGGATTCGCGCCGTGATCGACGGGCTTCTGGAGCGTGACGCGGAACTGGACGGGCTCCAGCGTGCGCTGGACGGCGTGCAGGACGGCGAGGGCCGGCTCCTGCTCATCGAGGGTCCCGCCGGGATCGGCAAGAGCCGGCTGCTCGCGGAGGTCCGCCGCGGCGCGGCGCGCAACACCCTGGTCCTGTCTGCGCGGGCCGGGGAACTGGAGGGATCGTTCCCGTTCGGCGTCGTGCGCCAGCTGTTCGAAGGCGTGGTCGCCGACCCGGAGCTGGCCGACCGCGCGCTCAGCGGCGCCGCCGCGTCGGCGCGCAGCGTGCTGGGCGCCCCCGAGCTCGGCGGGCAGACGCTCGGCAACACGTCGTTCGCGGTGCTCCACGGGCTGTACTGGCTGGCGATGAACCTGGCCGAAGACCGCCCGCTCGTGCTGGCGGTCGACGATCTGCACTGGGTCGACCGGCCGTCGCTGCGGTTCCTGGCCTACCTCGTGCGGCGCCTCGAAGGCGCGCCGATCCTCGTCGCGGCGACCCTGCGGACCGCCGAGCCCGGCATGGACGCGGCGCTCCTGGCCGAGATGGCGCAGGACCCGATGACCGTCCCGCTGCGGCCCCGGCCGCTGAGCGGGGACGCCGTCGCCGAGCTCGTGCACGACCTCCTCGGCGACGGGGCGCAACCCGGGTTCCTGGAGGCATGCCGGCGCGCGACGGGCGGCAACCCGCTGCTGCTGCGTCAGCTCCTGTCCGCGCTGGCCGCCGACGGGGTGACGCCGACCGACGACCAGGTCGCCACCGTGCGCGACATCGCGCCACGCGCCGTCTCGCGCACGGTCCTCTCGCGGCTCGCGCGCGGGTCGGAGGACGCTCTGGCCGTCGCCCGCGCCGTCGCGGTCCTCGGAGAGAGCGCCGCGCTCCAGGCGGTGGCGGCACTGGCCGACCTCGACGAGGCGCGGACGGCCGAGGCGACCGGCGAGCTCGTCCGCTCCGAGCTCCTGCGCTCCGAGCCGCCGCTGGGCTTCGTCCATCCGCTGCTGCGCGACGCCGTCTACCAGGACCTCGCGCCCGGCCGGCGCGACCTGCTCCACGCGCGCGCGGCGCAGATCCTGGCCGAGGGCGGCGCGCCGCCGGAGCAGACCGCCGCGCAGCTCCTGCTGTGCCCGCCCCGGGGGGAGGGCTGGGTCGTGCAGGCGTGCCGGGGCGCGGCGGCGGCATCCAGCGCCCGCGGTGCGCCCGACAACGCCGCGGCCTACCTGCAGCGGGCGCTCGAGGAACCGCCGTCGCCGGAGGACCGCCCCGCGGTCCTGCTGGAGCTCGGGATGGCCGAAGCCCACGCGACGGGGCCGGGCGCGGTCGACCACCTCACCGAGGCGCTGTCGTTCGTCGACGACCCGCTCGCGCGCGCGGACATCACGCAGATGCTCGGCCGCGTGATGCTGTTCACAGGAGATCCCGAGGGTGCCGCGGAGATCGCGCGCGCCGCGATCGCCGACCTGCCCGCAGCAGCGGAGGACGTCCGCCGGACGCTCGAGGCGCTGGTGCACATGACCGTGTACTTCGGCGCGGGCGATCCGCAGAGTCTCGGGGCGCTGGAGCCGTACCGGCGCACGATCCCGGGGGCGCAGCTCGGTACGCGGATGCTGCAGTCGATGGGCGGCTACACCTGGGCGTACGAGGGGGCCTCCGCGGACGACGCCGCCGAGGTCTGCCTGGACGCGCTGCTCGACGGCCAGCTCATCGCCGCCGACAGCGCGCTCATCCCCATGGCGGCGATGAACACGCTGGTCGCCGCCGGGCGGGAGGAGGTCCTGGAGATCTGGGATCGGTTCCGGGCCGAGGCGCACCGGTCGGGCTCGCAGCTCGTCCTGGCCACCATCCACCTCTGGTACGGCTACACGCTCTACCGCCGCGGCGAGCTCGAGGAGTCCAAGGCGATGCTCGAGGAGGCCGTCGACACGCTGCGGGGCTGGGGCTTCAGCTCGCTCGCGCAGGTCTACCCGGGGGCGCATCTCGCGATGGTCCACATCGAGCAGGGCAACCCCGACGAGGCACAGCAGGTCCTCGACGGCGTCGGTGACCCCGTCCGCAACGGCACGAGCGCGTTCTTCTACCTCCGTGCCCGCGTCGCCGCGCATCTCGCGCAGGGAGACGCCGAGACGGCCCTGCACTTCGTCGCCCAGCTGCGCGAGCGCTCGTGGGTGCGGTACCCCGTCGACCACATGTGGTTCGGCCTTGAGGCGCAGGCGCTGCACCGGATGGGCCGGACCGACGACGCGCTGGTCGCAGCACGCCGGGAGCTCGAGATCGCGCAGCAGTGGGGCGCGCCGATCCTCGTCGGCCCGGCGCTGCGGGTGCTCGGGGAGCTCGAGGGCGAGGAGGGCCTGCCGCGGCTGAAGCAGGCGGTCGACGTCCTGCGCGGATACGCGGGCGCGAAGCTGGAGGAGGCCAAGGCCCTGGCCTCCTACGGCGCGGCGCTGCGGCGCGGGCGCCACCCCGCCGACGCGCGCGAGCCGCTGCGGCGCGCGCTGGAGCTCGCGTCGACGTGCGGTGCGCCCGGGCTCGCCGAGCAGGCCCGCACCGAGCTGCACGCCAGCGGTGCGCGCCCGCGGACGGATGCGCTGTCGGGCGTCGAGGCGCTGACGCCGAGCGAGCGGCGGGTCGTCGATCTGGCCGCGGGCGGGCAGGCCAACCGCGAGATCGCGCAGACGCTGTTCGTCACCCCGAAGACGGTCGAGGTGCATCTGACGAACGCGTACCGCAAGCTCGGCGTGCGCTCCCGGCGTGAACTGGGCGGCGTCCTCACGCAGGCATGAGCGGCGACGGGCTGCTGGAGCGCGATGACGAGCTCGCGCTCGTCGACGAGCTGCTCGGTGCGACCGCGGCGTCCGAGGGGGCGTTCCTGCTCATCGAAGGCCCGGCGGGCATCGGCAAGAGCCGGGTGCTGGCCGAGGTGCGCGCCCGCGCCGAACGGCGGATGGCCGTGTTCGCCGCGCGCGGGGGCGAGCTGGAGGGCGCGTTCCCGTTCGGTGTCGTGCGCCAGCTGTTCGAAGGGGTGCTCGCCGATCCCGACCGTGCGGCGCGGGTGTTCGCGGGTGCGGCGGCGCCGGCCCGCGACGTGCTGGGCGCGCCGACCGGCACCACGCAGTCGGGGAGCGCGTCGTTCGCGGTGCTGCACGGCCTGTACTGGCTCGTCCTGAATCTCGCCGAGGAGCAGCCGGTCGTGCTGGCGGTCGACGATCTGCACTGGGTCGACCGGCCGTCCCTGCGGTTCCTGGCCTACCTCGCGCGGCGGCTCGACGGCGCGCCGGTCTTCCTCGCCGCCACGCTGCGCAGCGCCGAGCCGGGGGTCGACCCGCTTCTGCTCGCCGAGCTCGTGCAGGAACCGGCCGTCACGTCGCTGCGCCCGCGCGCGCTGAGCGAGGAGGCGGTCGGCGCGCTCGTCGCCGAGCGGCTGGGGGAGACGGGCGAGCCGGGCTTCGTCCGCGCCTGCCACCGCTCGACGGGCGGCAACCCGCTGCTGCTGCGCCAGCTCCTCGGAGCGCTGGCCGCCGACGGCGTGACGCCGACCGACGACGAGGCGCGCGCCGTGCAGCAGATCGCCCCGCGCGCGGTGTCGCGAACCGTCCCGAGCGCAGGCTGTGCGGCGGGGTGGACGC
>SYBY01000019.1 GCA_005788585.1 Actinomycetota bacterium
CTAAGCTGCCGCGAACTCGGGACCATCGTGTGAGGAGACAGGCGTGCCGGAGATCGAAGCCCACATCACGGGCACGGTGTGGAAGATCGAGTGCCAGGTCGGTGGCACCGTCAGCGAGGGCGACACGGTCGTGATCCTCGAATCCATGAAGATGGAGATGCCCGTCGAGGCGGAGGATGAGGGCACCGTGAAGGAGATCCTCTGCGAGGAGGGCCAGAGCGTGAAGGAAGGCGACACGCTCGTCGTCCTGGAGTAGCGCGCCGCGCCGGGGTCGGCGGTGGATTACCCTCCCGCCGACCATGCCGGGGCAACTCCGTGTCGACCGGCCGGCCGAAGGCGTCGTCCGGCTCACCTTTGCGAATCCCGCGAAGCGCAACGCGCTCGACCACGCGATTCTCGACGCCATCACCTCCGCGGTGGCCGAGCACGACGACGCCCGGTGCATCCTCCTGACGGGCGAGGGCGCGATGTTCTCCGCGGGCTACGACCTCTCCGACCTCCCCGAGGACGGATTCGCCGCCGCGGCGGAGGAGCTCGTCGCCCACCCCTTCGCCGACGCGCTTGACGCGCTGGAGGGCACCGACGTGCCGACCGTCGCCGCGCTGCCCGGTCACGCCATCGGCGGCGGCCTGGAGCTCGCGCTCGTCTGCGACTTCCGCGTCGCGGCCGACACGGCGAAGCTCGGAATGCCGCCCGCGAAGCTCGGCCTCGTCTACTCGCACACGGGCCTGCGGCGGTTCATCGACGCGATCGGCATCAACCGCACGCGCGAGCTCTTCCTGCTGGGGCGGTACATCGACGCGACGACCGGCCTCGACTGGGGCCTGGTCAACCGCGTCGTTGACGCCGAGGAGGTCGAGACGACCGCCCTCTCCCTGGCCACGAAGCTCGCGGGCAACGCCCCGCTGTCCCTGCGCGGCAACAAGCGGGTGCTGCGGGAGCTGCTGAAGGCCGAGCGCGAGCTGG
Organism: Actinomycetota bacterium; assembly: GCA_005788585.1. The sequence continues at coordinate 967 of SYBY01000019.1, forward strand.
ACCCGGCGATCGAGCAGGAGCTCATCGACCTGCGCCACAGCTGCTTCGACAGCGAGGACTTCGCCGAGGGCGTCAAGGCGTTCGCCGAGAAGCGCCCGCCGCGCTGGCAGGGCCGGTAGCGGCCCCGGGCGGCGATCAGCGCTTGAGCGTGATCGTCCGCGTTGCGGGCGGCCCGTCGCCCACGGCGACCCGCACGGTGAGGCGGATGCTGCGTGCCGACCGCAGCGCCTTGCGCGCCCTGGCGGTGAACCGTGCGGTGACCGTGGCGGACTTCCCGGCAGACACGCGCGTTGAGCCCGTCGCCACCGTCACGGCCTTGCCCTTCGAGAGCTTGAGGCGCTTCGCGGTCCGGCCGTCGAGCGTGACGCGTGCACGAGCAGTCCCGGCGAGCGGCGGTGTGATGCTCACACGAACGCCGCCGGTGAGCGCGGCGCGCAGCCGCGGCACGCGCGAGGTCGCGAGCTTCGGAGGCTTGACGGAGGGGCCCGTCTGCTTCGGTGGATCTCCCTGCGGCACGACAGGGACGTCCGGCGCGGGCCCCGCCCCCGGCCCAGGACGGATCCCGGGATCAGCAAGAGGAACGTCGGGGACAGGAGCCGGCGGCGCCGACGCCACGCCGAACGACCAGGCGCCCGCACGCGTGCTGCGGACGACGAGTTCGAGATCCCCGCCGCCGACGAGCCGGCGCGCCTCGACACACGGGTTTGGCGTCGCACCGTCGCCAGCGCAGGCCGGAACCAGTTCACCGTTGCGGAACGCAGAGACCGAGCCCAGACCGGCACCGCCCGTCAGGAGCGACGCGTCGAACCGGAACCGCAGCTGGAGCGGTACCTCCGGGATGGCGTCCGGCGCGACGGTGTCGAAGCTCAGGCCGAACGCGGTATAGCCGTTGGGCGCCGTTCCGCTGTTCGTGATGATCCGGACCCGCCCCTCGTTGAGCGTGCGCAGGCGCACACTTGCCGGCCGGCCTGGCGTCGGCAGGCTGTACTCCTCCGTACCGAGCGACTCTCCGCGGACGGCGTCGACGTCCAGCGGCGCCCGCGGAGCGACGACACGCACGAACCACCCGCCGGTGGAGACCTGCCGGGCGCCGCGGTCGTCGACCGCCTGGAACGAATACCGGTCCACCCCGGCGAAGCCTGCCGGCGCCTTGACGGCTGCGACCAGGTTCCCGTCCGCATCCGGCTTGAACGATCCGATCGTCACGTGGTCGGGCGCATCGATCGTCTCGACCTCCACCGGGTCGCCTTCAGGGTCGTCACAACGAACCTTGATTTCGGCGTCCTCCCCCGCGACGACGACGGGGCTGGTGCCGGCGCTCAAGCAGGTCGGCGGCGAATTGAACGATGGATGCCGCACGGTGAAAGACAGCGGCCACGCGCCTCCGACGGCGCCACGATCATCCGAGGCGCTCATCGTGAGCTGCGTGAACCCGGTGAAGCCCGAGGCGGGCGTGTAGATACCTTCTCTGGCAGCCGTCTCGCCGAGTTCCAGAAGGGCGGGCACGAGCGGCCCCACTGTCCCATGCGGCGAGGGATTCACCTGCATCGTGACCGGGTCACCCTCCGGGTCGGTGCATGCCGCCCGCACCGGCACCGTCGATCCGGCACGCACCACGAGGTCCGGCGGAGTCGTGATCGGTGAGCTGCTCGCCGGCCCCACGAGCCGGAGCGAGCACGTAGGCGGCTGGTTCGCGTCGGCCACCACGTTCAGCGACATCGTCAGCGTCCCGGTGCCCTCGACACCCAGGATGCGATACGTGAACGTGTCCGGTCCCGCGTATCCGGCGGCGGACGTGTACTCGAGCCGGCCTCCGACCACGCGGGCACTGCCATGCGCCGGCTGGGAGATGAGCTCCGGCGCGCCGGGCTGCGGGAACACGCACTGCTGCGGCAGCACTGTCGTACCGGCGCGGACCGTGACGGTCGGCGGTGTCGGATGACAGGACGTCGCCGTCGCCAACACGGGCGGACCAACCTGCACCCCCACCGGATAGATGGGCGAGGCGGCGCCCAGTTCGTCACGTGCGCGGACCGATAGGGAGTCGGCACCGGTGTAGTTGTCATCGGGCAGGTACGCGAAGGTTCGGCCGATGCCGAACGAGCCCCCGCGCGCAAGCCCGGCCGGTTCGGCCGCCCCGTGCGAAGGTGGCGCAACGATCTCGATCTCGATCTTGTCGTCCTCCGCGTCCTGGCAGGAGATGGCCAGCGTTCCCGGCGTATTGCGGACGACCTTGCCAGCGCTCGGCGCGGTGCACGTCGGCGGCGTGTTCGAGGCCGATGCCAGAACGTTGACCTTCAACGTCGCCGGGCTCGTGGTGCTGCGGCCGTCGCCGGCGACGACCGTGAACTGGTCGACGCCGCTGGCACCTGCCGCAGGGGTGTACGTGAACTCTCGTCCGGAGAACGTCGTGGCTCCGGTTGTCACGGCCCCCTGCGCGGGTGGCGTGGCAAGCGTGATGGTCAGCGGATCGCCGTCGGCGTCTGTACAGAACGCGGTCAGCACGCGGGACGCTCCGGGCCGCACGTTCGGCGGCGGCTGCGCGCCCCACGAGGAGCAGGTTGGCGGGGTGTTCGCGTCAGCGTCCACGGTCACCTGCTGGGTCGTCGGACCCGCCACACCGTCGGGAGTGGTGAGACCGTACGAGAACGAATCCGGCCCTTCGTAGCCCTGCGCCGGCAGGTAGCGCAGCTTGGGGTATGGATACCCCACGACGGACACCGTCCCGTAGTCCGGCGGGTCGATGACCGCGAAGACTCCTGCCCATCCGGCGGAGTCGACATACGGTCCGCAGGTGGGCGTCAGCGGCGTGATGTGGTCCGCCCGGACCGTCGCCGCCGGAGGGGTCGTGCACGTCGGCGGCGCCGCGACGGCAGGCGCGAAACCTGCGGTCAGCAGGGCGATCACCGCGATCGCGAGGGCAAGAACGGGGCGAAGAGGCGTCATCGGGACGCGGGATCGTACACGCTCATACGCCCCAATGGTCAGGAATTTGTGAACATGGACGCCAACGCCTCGGGAGGTCCACCGTCCATGTCCAATACCGTCCCCCGGACCGACCCCGGAGACCCATGCCGACCATCCCCCACACCGACCTCGACGTCTCCCCGCTGTGCCTCGGCGGCAACGTCTTCGGCTGGACGGCAGACGCCGCACAGTCCCATGCCGTCCTCGACGCGTACGCCGACGCGGGCGGGAACTTCATCGACACCGCCGACGTGTACTCCCAGTGGGTCCCCGGCAACGAAGGCGGCGAGTCCGAGACGATCATCGGCGACTGGCTCGCCGGCCGCCCCGACCGCGACCGGTTCGTCGTCGCCACGAAGGTCGGCCAGCTCCACGGGCTCCACGGCCTGTCGGCGAGCACCGTCCGCACCGCGGTCGAGGGGTCGCTGCGGCGGCTGCGCACCGACCAGATCGACCTCTACTGGGCGCACATCGACGATCACGCCACCCCGCTGACCGAGACGCTCGGCGTCTTCCACGACCTCATCACCGAGGGCAAGGTGCGGTATATCGGCGCGTCGAACATCAGCGGCCTGCGGCTCGCCGAAGCCCTGGAGGACGCCGACCGCCACCAGCTCACCCGTTACGTCGCGGTGCAGCCGCACTACAACCTGCTCGAGCGCGACTTCGAGCGGCGCGACCGCGACATCGTGGCGCGAGAACAGCTCGCGACGGTCCCCTACTACGGGCTCGCGTCCGGGTTCCTCACCGGCAAGTACCGGCCCGGCGCGACGCCCGGCGAGAGCGCTCGCGGCGGGGGCGCCGCCAAGCTGCTCGACGACGACCGGGCGGTCCGTGCGCTCGGCGTGCTCGACGAGGTCGCCGCGACCCACGGCACGACGGTCGCGGCGGTCGCCCTCGCCTGGCTCGCCGCGCAGCCGACCGTCTGCTCGCCGATCGCGAGCGCGCGGACCGTCGAGCAGCTCACGGAGCTCCTGCCGATGCAGGAGCTCCGCCTGACACTGAACGAGATCGCGCGGCTGGACGCGATCTCGTAGCGGCGAGCTACGGCGTCGCGTTCTCCAGGTCCTTCTTGGCCTGGTCGAGCGCGTCCTGAGCCTCGTCCGGCACGCCGGTCTGCTCCTTCGCCGCGTCGATCGCGGTCGTGGCGGCCTCGTTGACCGATTCCTGCACCGTGCTGGCCTTGTCCTGCAGCTCCTCCGCGGCCTCCTCAGGCGTCTTCTCGCCGCTCTGGACCTGCTCGGCCGTGGTCTTGGCCTCTTCGGCGAGCTGCGTGGCCTGCGTCTGGATCTTCTCGCCCTGCTCCTGCAGTGCATCGGAGGCGTCGTCGCCGCCGCAGGCGCCGAGCGCCAGGGCGGAGGCCGCGGCGGCGGCGAGGATGAGGGGACGGAACTTCGTGGCAGTGGGCATCTGGATGTCTCCTGTGTAGCGCGACGTCTCTCGCGCGGGGCGTGCGCAGCCTACGGTTTCGCGGGCCCGCAACTCAACGTGTCACCCCCGCAACGCCCGAGCCCCCGGCGACTTACGCGGGAGCGTCCGGTCCGCCGCCTACCTTTGCGGCCATGCCGCCGCTGATCACCCGCGAGGAAGCGCTCGAACTCGGAGCGCTCACCGACCCGAAGGACATCGAAGCGCTGGTCGAGCGCGCCTGGGCCGCCCGTGTGGAGCATTTCGGCGACAGCACCGACATGTGCTCGCTCGTCAACGCGAAGTCCGGCGGATGCGCCGAGGACTGCGGCTTCTGCGCCCAGTCGCGCTTCGCCGAGGCCGAGACGCCCATGCACGCGATGATGGAGCCCGAGCAGATCCTCGAGCACGCCAAGGCGGCCGAGGCGGCGGGCGCGCACCGGTTCTGCATGGTCACGCAGGGCCAGGGACTGTCCAAGCGCGACTTCGACAAGCTGCTCGAGGGCGCACGGCTCGTCTCCGAGAACACGAACCTCAAGCGCTGCGCCTCGATCGGCCACATGAGCGTCGCCCGTGCGACCCAGCTCAAAGAGGCCGGGATCCAGCGCGTGCACCACAACGTGGAGACCGCCAAGTCGTACTACGACGAGGTCACCACGACGGTCCGCTACGAGGGTCGGCTGCGCACCATCGACGCCGTCAAGCAGGCGGGCCTCGAGACCTGCGTCGGCGGCATCCTCAACCTGGGCGAGACGAACGCGCAGCGGGTCGAGATGGCCTTCGAGCTCGCCGAGATCAACCCGACCTCGGTGCCCATCAACCTGCTGAACCCGCGCGCCGGCACCAAGTTCGGCGACCGCGAGTACCTCGATCCGTGGGAGGCCGTGCAGTGGGTGGCGATCTTCCGCCTCATCCTGCCCGACGCCCTCTTCCGCCTGTGTGGCGGGCGCACCGAGAACCTCAAGGAGCTCCAGCCGCTCGCCGTCAAGGCGGGCGTCAACGGCGTGATGATGGGGAACTTCCTCACCACGCTCGGCAACACGCCCGAGGAGGACCGGGCGATGTTCGAGGACCTCGGGCTGAACATCGCCCGCCAAGACGACAACGGGGCGAACCCCCGGCCGGACAACCGCTCCGGATGGCTCGAGGGCCGCACGCCCGACCCGGTCGGCGAGTACCTCGACGCGGCGACGCCCGCGGGCGAGGTCGACCTCCAGGTCCGCCTCTGGGATCCGTCGACCCAGCTTCGCTTCGCGAAACAGCGCCGCGTGCCGCCCAGGCCGGATGGCGCGCCCAACCGCGTGCCGGCCCAGGCCGGCTGAGCGCAGGATTCACCGGGGAGGACTCCTGACGTGACCGAGATCCAAGAGCGACTGGACGAGCTCAAGGAGCTCGGCCTGTACCGGCGCATGCGGCTCGTCAGCGGGCCGCAGGGTCCGCGCGTGGTGCTGGACGGCAAGCCGGTCCTCCTGCTGTGCTCCAACAACTACCTGGGCCTGGCCGACCACCCGCGGGTGCGCGAAGCCGCAGCCGATGCCGCCATGCGCTGGGGTGTCGGCGCAGGCGCGTCCCGGCTGGTCAGCGGCACGATGACGGTGCACCGCCGGCTCGAGGAGTCGCTCGCGATGTTCAAGGGCACCGAGTCTGCGCTCCTGTTCGGGTCGGGCTACCTCGCGAACACGGGCGTCGTCAGCGCCCTGGGCGGAGCCGGCACGACGATCTTCAGCGATGAGCTCAACCACGCGTCGCTCATCGACGGCTGCCGGCTGGCCCGCGGCGAGACCTTCGTCTACGGCCACTGCGACCTCGACCACCTCGAATGGGGTCTCCAGCAGGCCGTCCGCGACGGGGACGGGCGCCGCGGGCGCTGCCGTCCGCCGCTCATCGTCACCGACAGTGTCTTCTCGATGGACGGCGACATCGCGCCGCTGGAGGGCATCGTCGAGCTCGCCGAGCACTACGGCGCGCGCGTCGTCGTCGACGAGGCGCACGGCACGGGCTGCATGGGCCCCGACGGCCGGGGCGCCATTGCCGAGGCGGGCCTGGAGGGCCAGATCGACGTGGTCGTCGGCACGCTGGGCAAGGCGCTCGGGTCCTACGGCGCGTTCGCCGCGTGTGACGCGCAGATGGCGGCATACCTGACGAACACGGCACGCTCGCTGATCTTCTCGACCGCGCCGCCGCCGCCCGCAGTCGCCGGCGCGATGGCGGCGCTCGACCTGCTCTTCGAGCAGCCCCGCCGCGTCGAGCGGCTGCAGAGCAACGCCGCGGTGCTGCGCGACGCGCTGGCCCAGGAGGGCTTCGACGTCGAGGGCTCGACGACGCAGATCGTGCCGCTCGTCGTCGGAGACGCCTCCACCGCGATGCGCGTCTGCGAGGCCGCCCTCGATCGGGGCGTGTTCGCCCAGGCGATCCGGCCGCCGACGGTGCCCGAGGGCACGTCGCGCCTGCGCCTCGCCGTCATGGCGTCGCACACGAAGGACGAGCTGCGCGAGGCCGCGCGGGTCCTCGGCAAGGCCGCGATGGCCGCGGGGTGGCGTCCGTCCGTAGGCAGGCCGGTGGCATCCGGTCAGACCCTCGCGACCGAGGACGCCGCAGGCTCCTCCGCCCACCAGGCCGCCGACGCCCCGCCCCCGCCGCGCGCGGGCGGCGTCTTCGACCAGCAGGCCGAGTCCATCGCACGCGCGGCGTAGCCCGGCCACACGCCGCCGTCCGTGATCGATCCCGCTCCCGCGCATGCCCGTGGCCTGTTCGTCACCGCCACGGACACCGAGGTCGGCAAGACCTTCGTCGCGGGGGCGATCCTCGCCGCGCTGACAGCCCGAGGCGAGAACGCGGCGCCCTTCAAACCAGTGGTGACGGGCATCGACGAGCCTGTGCCTGACCATCCGGCCGACCACGAGCTGCTGGCGGCCGCCGCGGCTGCCGCCGACACCGAGCGGGTGACGCCGTACCGGTTCGGCCCGGCCGTCTCACCCCACCTGGCGGCCGAGGAGCACGGGACGCCCATCGACCCGGGCGTGCTCGTCGTCGCGGCCCGCAACGCGGGTGCGCAGGCGGACGCGCTCATCGTCGAAGGCGTCGGCGGCCTGCTCGTCCCGCTGCGCGACACGTACCTGGTGCGCGACTTCGCCCTCATGCTCGGTCTGCCGCTGATCATCGCCGCCCGCCCGGGTCTCGGCACGATCAACCACACGCTGCTGACGATCGAGGCCGCCCGGTCGGTGGGCCTGGCGGTCTGTGCGGTGGTCATCACGCCGTGGCCCGAGCATCCGACGGCGATGCAGCGCTCCAACCTGGAGACCATCGAGTGTCTCGGCGAGGTCGAGGTCGCCACCCTCGCCCGCGCGGAGCACGCGACTCCCGCGGCGCTGGCCCGCGTCGGCCAAGCGCTGCCGCTGGACCGTTGGCTGGCGTAACGTGGATGCGGCCCCGATGACCGCAGCCCCCGACAGTCCCGAAGGCCTCGCGCGGGAGATCGCGACGGTCCGCGCGGTCTACGACGCGTTCGACCGGGAGGACATCGAAGCCGCCCTGGTGTGCATGACCGCGGACGTGGTCCTGATCCTCGAGGCCACCGGGCGACTCGCCGGCCGGCACGAGCCGTACGTCGGCCACGACGGCGTCCGGGAGTACTTCGCCGACACGCGCCGGGTGTGGGACGACCTGCGGTTCGCCCCGCGGTCGTTTCATCCCGGGCCCGGCGGCGTCGTGGCCCGCGGCGACGTCCGCGGCCGCATCGGCAGCCAGCAGATCTTCGCCGAGATCACCTGGACGTGGTCGTTCCGCGGGGACCTGGTCTCGGGGATCCGCGCGAGCGGGCTTGGCGAGGTCCGCCCGGCCTAACTCGTGAAGGGCAGGAAGCCGACGGGCGCGAGCCCGTCGAGCCGGTGGACCGCCATGCCCAGGTCGGACACCGTCAGCACCCGGTCACGCACGACGACCGAGCGGACCACGGCCGCCTGGTCCCACTCCGGCCCGTGGACGATCCGCCCGACCTCGCTCAGGCCCTCGCCGCGCCCGGCCCGCAGCCCGAGCATCCCGCGGTCGAACCCGCCACCGGCGGCACGCCACGTCTCGTAGGGCAGCAGCGCGAGTTTGCGCGCCGGCCACCACAGGAAGGCGTGCGGATCGACCTCGGCGCGTGAGCCGCCTCCGCTGCCGAGCAGGTGCTGGTGCAGCCGGGTCGGCCTCGCGGGGTTCGACACGTCGAAGACCGACACCTGCGGCCCGAGCGCGCGGCCAGTCTCGGTCGCCTCCTGGCCGACGCCCAGCAGCAGGCCGTCGCCGATCGGGTGCAGGTACGCCGAGTAGCCCGTGATCTTCAGCTCGCCGACGACCTTCGGTGCCGTGTGGTCGCGCAGGTCCAGGGTGTAGAGCGGGTCGACCTGGCGGAACGTCACGAGGTAGCCCGCCTCGCCGATGAACCGCACTGCGTAGATCCGCTCACCTCGGCCCAGGCCGCCGACGCGACCGACCTGCTCGAGCCGGGTGCCCTGCTCGCGCAGCACGGTCACCGCGCTCTCGCTGGTCCGCCCGGCGGGATCGGGCGTCACCCACTGCGGCTCCTCGGTCGTCGCGACGCGCAGGACGCCGTCGTACTCGGAGAGCGCGTACTGGTTGAGCACGAACCCGGCGACGCTGCCGCTCGACGCGTACGTCGTCTCGCCCGCCGCCGTCGTGTCGAAGCGGTGGATCTCGGTCCGCATGTCCTCGGGCACGTCGTCCGCGCGGATGCGGGCGGCCTTCCGGCTCGCGACGTAGAGGCCGGTGGCCGAGGCGTAGACGACCTGCGCCCCCGCCATCACGGCGTCCCGGTCGACGTTGAACAGCCCGCGGTCGAGGTCGACGCTCAGCACGGTCAGGAGGTCGTTGCCCGCGTACGCGCGCGGGTGACGGATGTCGGTACACGGCACGAGCTGACGCCGGAACGTGCGCTTCGTGATCCGGCTGCGCAGCACCGTGCGCGGCACGAACGCGCTCACGCCAGGCGGCGGGCCGGCTGCCGGATCCTCGGGCAGCGCCGCGGGGCTCGAGAGGACGACCCGCGCGGTGGCACCGGTGAGCCGGGCGGTGACGTACTGGCCGGGTGCGGTCATGGTCCGGACGATGCGCGGCGCCACAGGGTCGCGGACATCGATCTCGAGGAACCGCGTGTCAACTGCTGGATCCAGCGGCTGTGTCGACCCGACGGGACCCGTGCCCCCAGACGGAGCAGGCGCGCCGTGCGCGGGACCCACGAGCAGGATGCGGTCGCCTCGCACCAGGATCTCGCCGCCCGGACCCTCGAGGTTCAGGACGGAGAGCAGCGCCGGCGCCTCGGCTGTGACGTCGTAGATCCGCAGCTCGGTGCCGGCCACGACGTACAGCCGTCGCCCGTCGGTCTTCACCGCGTCGGGCTCGTCGATGCCCGCTTCCTGCACGTTCGTCGTGGAGTAGTCCTCGCCGGGGGCTGCCTCTGGAGCGGCCGTGGGCGTCGACTGCACGACCCCAGGCATCGGCTGCAGTTGCGACGGATCGGGTTGCGCCATCGGCGCACGCGGTGCGACGGCCGCCTCGATCCCCGGATCGACTCCCAGCGGCACGGCGGGACGCGACAGGTTGCGCCGTGCGAAGTCGACGAGGTCCGTGCAGGAGGAGAACGACGGAAGCCGTGAAGGCGTCGCGGCCTGCGAGGCCGACGGCGCAGCGACCGGCAGCAGCAGGGCGATCAGACCGGCGGTCAGGAGGCGCATACCGGTTCTACGATCGCACATCGGATTCGTCACACGATCCGTGGCATCCGCTGAACGGAACACAAACCCGGTGCTTCGACACGCCGTCCAGCCCGGCTCCGACGCGGGCGCCATGGTCGGGCCGCGGCGCCGCTGGTGGACTGCGCGCGGAGGCCCTGCCTGGACCTCGTGCGTCCAGCCACACAACTCCGAAGGAGCCCTATGCACGTGCCCCTCCCGCGGGAACGGCGCCATGTCCGGATCGCGGCGATCCTTGCTGCGCTGCTGGCCGGCATGCTCGCCGTCCCCGCCGCCGAAGCGCAGAGCTGGCCCTGGAAGTGGCCGAAGAGCGGCCGCACCGACTTCAAGGTCAACGCGACGCCGGAGAACGTCATCCTCGGCGGCATCAAGATCGACCGCGAACCCGTCCTGCGGATCAAGTCCGGCAACACCGTCCAGATCGACACCATCTCGCACTCAGGCGCGACGAACGCGGCGGTGGACCCGGAGACGTTCTTCGGCCTGTTCGGCGTCCCGTCGGATCAGATCCTGCAGGACGTCAAGGATTTCCACGCGAGCCTGCCGACCCGCGAGCGCTACGGCCCGCATGTGCTCACCGGCCCGATCCACGTCGAGGGCGCCGAGCCGGGCGACATGCTCGAGATCGAGATCATGGACATCGGCACCCGTGTGCCGTACGGGGTGAACTCGACGGGCCCCACCAGCGGCGTGTTCGGCACCGGCTACCCCGGGTGGCGCGAGGGCGACCTGCCGCTCGACATCCCCGAAGCCCCGCTGGGGGCTCCCGGCGGCATCTTCCCGGGCGTGCGCCAGCACCTGTACCGCACGAAGAAGATCTACAACCGCGAGTACGGATTCCTCACCGAGCATCTCTACGCACCGCTGCAGCCGCACATGGGCGTGATGGGCGTCGCGCCGCCGACCGGGGAGTTCGTCGGGTCGACCCCGACATCGCCGCCGCCGGCCTCGGGCGTCCAGTCCTCCGGCCCTCCCGGCAAGTTCGGCGGCAACATGGACATCCGCGACCTGACCAAGGGGGCGCACCTGTACCTCCCGGTCTTCCAGCCGGGGGCGCTCTTCTACACGGGCGATCCCCACGCCGGTCAGGGCAACGGCGAAGTCAGTGGCACGGCCATCGAGCAGTCGCTGACGGGCAAGTTCCGGTTCATCCTGCACAAGGGCAAGGCGCCGACCCTGCCGCGCATCGAGGACAAGAGCAACTACATCGTCATGGGCATCGACCATGACCTCGACCGGGCGATGAAGATCGCTGCGGGCGAGATGGTGAAGTTCCTCGTCGAGCGCGGCCTGACCACGGCGCAGGCCTACTCGCTGTCCAGCGTGGCCGGGGACTTCCAGGTCGCCGAGGTCGTCGACGGGACGCAGATCATCATCGGCAAGCTCGACAAGAAGATCGTGCCGCCGCTGGCGTAGAACCCGCCAACGTCGCCGGGGGTGAGGTCAGCCCGACTCGCCCTCGGCGGCGAACTCGACGATCGACAGATCGATGAGCCACTCGACGGGCGCCTTGTCATCCGTGTAGATCGTGCCGCCCTCCAGGGGAGGCCCGATGCGCATCGCCGCCTCCTGGGCACGTGGCCGGATCTGGAGGGGCAACGTCGGGATCGCGGCGGCGAGCTGCTCGGCCGACCCCGGGGCCTCGGAGCCGATCAGCAGCGTGTTCGTGTCCTCCGCCGGGTCGCGCAGCACCGTCGGGTAGACCTCCTTCATCGTGCGGCTGAGGACCTTCTCGAGGTCGTCGTTGCCCTCCGGGTGCCCGACGTTGACCATGACGAGGCCACCGGGGTTCAGCCGGTCGCGCGCGAGCTCGAAGAACTCCTTCGTCGTGAGGTAGAAGGGGATGTAGGGCTGCCGGTAGGCGTCGACGAGGATCGCGTCGTAGCGCTCGTCGGTCTGGCGCAGGAAGGGTCGGGCGTCGGCGGTGTGCGTGATGAGGTTGGGGTTGTTCATGTCGAAGTACTCGCGGCCGATCTCGGTCAGATCGCCGTCGATCTCCACCCCGTCGATCACGGTGTCGGGGAACAGCTCGCCGTAGGCGCGGGCGGTCGTGCCTGCGGCGTTGCCGAGGATCGCGATCCGCCCGGGCGGCTCGTCCAGGACCGCGAACGGCGCGACGAGGTACTCGTCCCAGATGTTGTCCGTCAGCACCGTGTTCGGCTTCTTCATCGAGTGCACGGCCTGGCCCTCGTTGAGCTCGAGCCAGAGGGCGCCGTCCGGGCGCTCGACGACCCGCGCGTACTGGGATTCGGTGTCCTTGTCGTAGATGACCCTGCCAGCACCGGCCTCGGCCTTCACGATCCCGACGGGAACCGCCATGAGCGCGATCAGCCCGACCGGGATCACGACCCAGCGAGCACGCGCCAGACCGACGACCGCCACGAGTGCGAGCAGGATCGCGTAGACGAGGAACGTCCGGCGGGTACCGAGCAGCGGGATCAACAGCAGCGCGGAGCTGAACGTGCCCAGCAGCGATCCGACGGTCGAGATCGCGTACAGGCGGCCGGACACGGTGCCCGCCTCCTCGACGCTGTCGACCGCGAGCCGGATCGCGTACGGCGCCACCATGCCGAGGACGAGCACCGGCACCGCCACGAGCACGAGCACCGCGAGGAGTGATCCGGCGAAGGCCCCGGCGGAGATGGAGTCCAGCGCGTCGACGGCGACGTCGAGGAACGGACCGGAGACGAAGGGGATGACGCCCACGAGCACCGCGCCGGCGAGGACGATCTTGTGGAGGCCCTCCGGCGTGGGATCACGATCCGCCCGGCGGCCACCCAGCCAGTAGCCGATCGACAGGGCCACGAGGACGATGCCGATGGTGTTCGCCCAGATGATCGTCGACGCCCCGAAATACGGCGCGAGAAGACGGGCGGCGGCGATCTCGGCGCCGAGGGTCGCAAGCCCCACGACACCGACGACGATCTCCAGCGGGACTGCGGGGGCGCGACGCATGCGTGCTCCACGATACGGGTCACGCGTGTCCGGCGGTTCGCCGGACGTCCGGCTGGCGTCACGGGAGTCAATCGCCGGCCCGCCGCTGCCGATGAGTCCCGCATGGAGACCGCCCGTTCGGTGCCGCCGCCCGGGTACGCCCCGGCGCCGTCTGCCCCCACCGCCACAGGGACCACCGCCGTCGCGGCCCCGCCGCCCGCGCCGCCCGTGCCCTCCCCGGTCCACGACCTGAAGACGCTCGTCCTCTCCCGCCACCCCGCCGTCGCGCTGGAGACCGACGAGGAGGACCGCGCGCTGGACCTCGTCGACGCCGCGGCGCGCGACCTGCGGCTCGCGGTGTTCGACTGGACCATCACCCGCGGGCTGGTGCGCCGCGGCCACGACCAGCCGCTGTATGAGTCGACGAAGCCCGCCGCCGCCCTGGCCGGCGCCTCAGAGCTCGACGTGGAGGCCCTGTTCGTCTTCCGCGACCTGCGCCGGCACCTCGGCGAGGCCGAGGTGTCCCGCGCGCTGCGCGACCTGCTCGACGCCCTGGTGCGGTCGACCCGGATCTCGACCGTCGTGCTCGTCGGCAGCCGGCCCGAGCTCCCCGCAGAACTCGAGGATCGCGTCGTGCATGTCCCCCTGGGCCTGCCCACGGAGGCCGAGTACCGCACGACCCTCACCGCCGTGGCCGACTCGCTCGCGGCGGGTGGCCGCGCGACCGTCACGCTGACGTCCGACGACCACAGCGCCCTCGCCTCCGCCCTGCGCGGCCTGACGCTCAACCAGGCCCGCCAGGCGCTCGCGCGCGTCGCGATCGAGGACGGGAAGCTGAGCCGCGACGATCTGCCCCGGCTCGTCGACCTCAAGGCGCGGGCGCTGCAGGCCGACGGCCTGCTCGAGTACTTCCCGCCCGCCGACAACGTCGCCGCGCTCGGCGGGTTCGATCGCCTGCAGGCGTGGCTGGACCGCGCCCGGGTCGGGTTCAGCGAGCAGGCCCGCGCGCTGAACCTGCCGGCCCCGAAGGGCGTGCTCCTCGTCGGCGTGCAGGGCTGCGGCAAGTCGCTCGCCGCGAAGGCCATCGCCCGCTCCTGGGAGATGCCGCTGCTCAAGCTCGACGCCGGCCGTCTCTATGACAAGTACATCGGCGAGACCGAACGCAACCTCCGCCGGGCGCTGGGCGTCGCGGAGTCCCTCGCGCCGTCGGTCCTCTGGATCGACGAGATCGAGAAGGCGCTGGCGACCGGCAGCGGCGACGGGTCGGACGGCGGGCTGTCCCAGCGGATGCTCGGGACGCTGCTGACGTGGATGGCCGAGCGGCCCGCCGAGGTCTTCCTCGTCGCCACGGCCAACGACGTGTTCCGCCTGCCGCCCGAGCTGCTGCGTAAGGGGCGCTTCGACGAGCTGTTCTTCGTCGACCTGCCGACGGCTGACGAGCGCGAGCAGATCCTGGCGATCCACCTGCGGATGCGGCGTCAGGACCCCGCCGCGTTCGACCTGTCGGTGCTGTCCGCGGCCACCGAGGGCTTCAGCGGGGCCGAATTGGAGCAGGTCGTCGTGGGTGCGCTGCTGGGCGCGCTGCACGCCGGGACGCCGCCGGACACCGCCGCCCTCGCACGGGAGGCCGCTGGCACGGTGCCGCTGTCGCGGTCGCGCGCCGAGGACGTCCAGCGCCTGCGCGACCTCGCGGCGGAGCGGTTCGTGCCGGTCAGCGGGTGAGGTTGCGCAGCGCCGCCGCGGCGCCGAGTGCTGCAGCTGCGGTGACGGCGACCGCCTGCACGACGCGCAGGGCCCGGTCGGGGTCGTCGATCGGCCGGAAGCGCGCGCCGTCGGCACCGACCTCGATGTAGCCGACCGGCGTCGCCTGCACGGCACCCCCGCCGCCACCCTCGTCGCTGTCGCCTCCGAACCCCCCGGCGACGCGCACCCGGGCGACGGGCACGATGGTGAGGTCACCGCCGGAGACGGGCTCGCCGTAACAGAGGCGTGCGCCGCTCAGGCGGTCGAGCAGCCCGCGCGGGGTCAGGCCGGACGACGAGGTGAGCCCGGCCACCGGCGGGTCCACGGGCTCGGCGGTGAAGACGGGCTCCGTCGCCGCCACCGCAGGCTTGGGCTTCTTCGACTTCTTCTTGGGCTTGGCGTCGGCCGGCTGATCCTTCTTCGGCTTGGCCACAGCGGATCAGTCCTCGTAGGGCGTGAAGTCCCGCTTGCGCGCGCCGCACACCGGACAGAACCAGGTGTCGGGGATGTCCTCGAACGCCGTGCCCGAGGGAATGCCACCATCGGGGTCGCCCTCGGCGGGGTCGTAGATGTACCCGCAGGCTTCGCAGATCCAGCGCTGTGTCATGTCCGGCAGCCTAGAGATCCGGGCGCGCGGACGACGACTGGCCAGCCAGCCAGGAAACGGCGCACCGGCGTCCGACCGCTCGGTAGCGTGTCGGCGTATGGCGGCCACGGCAGGGGAACCAGGGCAGGAGCTCGCGGGCGACGCGGTCGTCCCCGCGCGGCAGGCGGCGTCGATCATCCTGCTGCGCGGTGGTGACCAGACCCTTGAGCTGCTCCTGGTGCAGCGGACGCCGAAGGCCCGGTTCATGGGCGGTGTCTGGGTGTTCCCCGGCGGCGCGGTCGACGCCCATGAAGGCGAGGGAGACCAGGCCCACCGGGTCGCCGCGGTCCGGGAGCTCGAGGAGGAGGCAGCCGTCTCCGGCATCGCCCCGCACGAGCTGGTGAAGTTCAGCCAGTGGATCACGCCGGAGCAGGTGAAGATCCGCTTCGACACCCACTTCTTCCTCGCCGAGGCACCCGCCGGGGTGGAGCCGTGCATCGACGGCGAGGAGTGCGTCGACCTCGGCTGGTTCACGCCGCAGGACGCGCTGCGCGCCGGTGAAGCGGGCGCGATCGAACTCGTCTTCCCCACGATCAAGCACCTCGAGCAGCTGTCGATCTTCCCGTCGACTGCGGCAGTGCTCGCACACGCCGCCGCGCACGAGGTCGTCCCCGTCCTGCCGAAGGTCGTGATGGGCGGGGAGACCGCGCGCATCCTGCTGCCCGGTGAGCCGGGTTACGACGCGGCGTAGCGCGGCTAGCAGTCCAGCGCGCGCCGGGCCGCGGCACGCCCGACGTTGAACCCCGCGAGCCCGTCCGCCGCCGGGCACAGCTCCGCCGCGGGGCCCCGTTCGGACTCCGGCAGGCGGGCCAGCGCGGGCGCGGCGTCGGCGCTCAGCCCATCGAGGTAGAAGACGTCGACGTTCCCGGTGCGTTCGTAGCGGTCGACGTTGCGCTCGGCGATCCGCCGGTCGGGATCCGCCAGCGTGACGGTGAGCGCTGCGAACGCGGCCAGCAGGACCGCGGCCCGCGGGACCCAGTCGGCACGCCGGGCGACCACCGCCGCCGCACCGAGGAGGACCGTCCCCCCGAGGAACGCGCAGAGCGTCGCGGCCTGCACGCGCAGGCGGGTCGCGCCGTACGCCTCGACGTACACGTCGAGGCGGTGCAGTGCCGAGGCGACGATGACCAGCGTGCACGCGCACAGCACCAGCAGCAGGCCGCGCAGCAGGACGGCCTGCGCGCCTTCGGCGCGGACCCACCGCCATGCCGCCGCCAGCAGCCCGAGGACCAGGAGCGTGACGACCACGAGCTGCCCGAAGCCCTCGTGCGCGTAGTCGGCGTAGGTCAGGCCGGCGGTCGCGAGGACGTGGTCGTGCCCGCCGAACAGCACCACGATCTGCACGGCGACGAACGCCGCGAACAGCCCCACGACCGCGACGAGGGCCGGGACCCACTCCGCGGCCGCCAGCCGGCGTGAGGGCGCCGGCAGCCCCGTCGCCGGCCCGGCCTCCCGCAGTCGTGCGGCGGTGAGGGCCAGCGAGCCGAGGACGCCCGCGAACGCGGTGGCGACGAGAAGCCGCACGGGGAGCCCGCCGACATCGGGCGCGTCCGGCAGCGCGGCCTGGGCGAGGTGCGCGAACGCACGGTCTGCCGACGCGAAGAGGGTCCCGAAGACCGCGAGCAGGCCCACCGCGAGCGCGGCGCCGCGCAGGGCCGGCCCGACTCCGCGCCCGGACGCGCTCGGCAGCGCGCGGACGACATCGCCGGCCATGACCGCAACGCCCTCGGGTAGACGCAGCGCCGCGAAGCCGGGGCCGCGCAGCACGCCGGCGGCGGTTCGGTCACCGGACAGCGCGACCGCCGCACAGACGAACGCGACCAGCAGGTCGAAGGCCACCACCCACGCCGCGTCGCGCAGCACCGGGGCGAGCGCCAGCAGCGCCGCGCAGCCGAGCAGCAGACGAGCTCCCAGGTCCTGCGGCGTGAGACCCGCAGCGACGAGCACCGCGGCGACCCCCGCACTTGTCACCGCGAGCGCCAAGCCCGCCGAGGTCGTCGCAACCGCCGACGCGGCCACGACCAGCAGGACGGCCGCCCCGGCGAGCGCGCGCCCGTGCAACAGCGCCGGGCGCGGCGCCCGCACCGGCTCCGCGGGTGCCACCGCCCAGTACGGGTGTTCGGGACCGGGCGTCACGCCGGCAGCTCCACGACCATCCGGCACCCCCGCGCGCCCGCGCTCTCCGCGCGGATCTGCCCACCGTGCAGGTCGACGATCCACCGCGCGATCGCCAGGCCCAGCCCGGCCCCGCCGGTCGACCGCGCGGCGTCGAGCCGGTGGAAGCGCTCGAAGACCCGTTCACGCTCGGCCACGGGGATCCCCGGGCCGTCGTCGGTGACCGACAGCTCGACCGCGCTGCCGAGCGACCGGGCGGCGAGCACGACCTCGCCGTGGACGGCGGCATGACGCAGCGCGTTCTCCGTGAGGTTCGCCAGGACCTGATGGATGCGATCGGCGTCGCCGCGGATGCGCAGCCCGCCGGCCGGGACGGAGACCTCGATCTGCGCGTGGTCGGGTGCGGCGAGCAGCGCCTCCTCGCGCACGCGGCGCAGCAGCACCTCCGCGTCGATGTCGACGACATGCAGCGGGACGCCGTCGGCCTCCAGCCGCGACAGGTCCAGCAGCTGCTCGACGAGCCGCCCGAGGCGCTGGACCTGCGCATGCAGCGCATGGGCATCGAGCGGCTTGATGCCGTCGAGGTCGTTCTCCAGCGCCGCCTGCAGCCCGGCGAGCGGGGTGCGGAGCTCGTGCGCGACGTTCGCGACGAGCTCCCGGCGCACGCGGTCGGTGGTCTCCAGCTCGGTGCTCATCGCGTTGAACGCCTCGGCGAGCCGGCCGACCTCGTCACGTCCGCGGACCTCGACCAGCTGGCCGTGCTCGCCCCGGGCCATGGCCTCGGCGGCGTGCGCCATCTCCCGCAGCGGCGCGGTGAGCCCGCGCGAGATGACCTGGACCACGAGCAGCGCGAGGATGACCGCGCCGACGACGCCCCAGCGCAGCTGCACGCCGAGCCCCTCCGCGACGACCATCGAGCCGACCGTCACGACGATCGCGGCGACGATCACCAGCCCGAGCTTGAGCTTGATCGACGCGATGCGGTCGAGCGGGCGCATCACGCCCCGCCCTCCCCGATCGCGTAGCCGACGCCGTGCACCGTCCGCACGACGCCGGACCCGAGCTTGCGCCGCAGCGCCGCGACGTGGGAATCGACCGTCCGCGGCCCGGTGCCGTCGGCGTAGCCCCAGACCTCCTCGAGCAGGTGGTCGCGCGAGAGCACCCGCCCGCCGGCGCCCAGAAGATGGGCGAGCAGGTCGAACTCCGTGCGCGTCAGGGCGACCTCGTCACCGTCGCGCCGGACGAGCCGCGCGCCGGCGTCGACCTCCAGCGCGCCCAACGACGTGGGACCGGGCTCCACCGTCGCATCGGCGCGTGCGCGCTCGGCCCGGCGAAGGATCGCGTGCACGCGGGCGACGAGCTCTCGCGGGCTGAAGGGCTTGGTCATGTAGTCGTCGGCGCCGAGGCCGAGCCCGACGAGCAGGTCGGTCTCCGAGTCGCGTGCGGTGAGCATCAGGACCGGCACGGGCCGGTTCTCCTGGATGCGGCGGCAGACCTCCCAGCCGTCGAAGCCGGGGAGCATCACGTCGAGGACCACCAGCGCCGGTTCGATCCGGGCGCACACCTGGACCCCGGAGGGACCGTCCGGCGTCACCTCGACGTCGAAGCCCTCGGCGCGCAGGCGGACCGCCACCGCATCGGCGATGAGCGTGTCGTCCTCCACCACCAGGATTGTGCGTCGGGGCGTCATGGCGCCTGGCAGCGTAAACCGGGGTCGTCACGAGATCGCGCGGAAGATGTGGAGGTTCTGTGGAGGGAAAGCGCAACTTCCCTCCCTGCAACCGGTTAAGCTCTCCGGAGCGTCACCGTGGAAGCCTCAGCGATCCCAGCACCCTCAGCAGGGCTAGTCCGCACCCGGGCAACGGGTCGCTTCCTGCGCCTGCGCAGCGACGAGCAGCTGGTCGCCATGTTCCGGGCCGGCGACGAGAGCGCCTTCCAGGCGATTCACGACCGGTATCGCCAGCGGCTGTTCGCCTACGCCCGCCAGATGCTCGGCGGCTCGCGACAGGACGCCGAGGACGCCATGCAGGACGTCTTCCTGCGCGCGTACGGCGCCCTGCGCGCCGACAGCCGCCCGGTGTCCTTGCGCGCCTGGCTGTACCGCGTTGCGCACAACCGCTGCATCGACCACCTGCGCCGGCCGGTCCCCGCGCCCGCCGAGGTCTTCGAGATGTCGCGCCGGCCGCTGCACGACCCGATCGAGGAGTCCGAGCGCCGCGAGGACCTCCGCCGCCTCGTGCACGATGTCCGCAACCTTCCCAGCCAGCAGCGTTCGGCCCTGCTCATGCGCGAGATGGACGGCATGAGCTACGCCGAGCTCGCCGACGCCCTCGAGGTCACGGTGCCGGCGGTCAAGTCGCTCCTGGTCCGCGCCCGGATCGGCCTGGTCGAGGCCGGCGAGGCACGGGACACCGCCTGCGTCGAGATCCGCGAGTCGCTCGCCCTGTCGCACGGACGCGGCGTGCGCGCCAGCGGCCTCGCCCGGCGGCACCTGCGCGAGTGCGACGACTGCCGCGACTACCGCACGCAGCTCAAGGCCGTCAACGCGCGCATGGCTGCCCTGAACCCGGCGCCTGTCCTCGGCTCCCTCGCGGGACTCGGGCAGCTCCTGGGTCTCGGCGGAGCCGGCACGTCTGCGGCCGCGGGCGGCGGCGTGGCGATGGTGGGCGGCGGCGGCGCGGTCGTGACGAAGGCCGCGGTCGTCGTGTGTTGCGTGGCCGTCACCGCCGGCGGTGCCACGACGGTGCGCGAGCGCATCACGCCGCGCGTGCCCGCCGAGGCCTCGGCGGCGACCCCCTCGCCGAACAGCGGCGGCTCGTCCGCCGCGCCCGCGGTCTCTCCGTCCGGGGTGCGCATGGTCGAACCCCTGGCGCTGCCCGTCGTCTCCAAGCTCGCCGCGGTCACCTCTGACGACCGGCGCAAGCGTGGGCGGGAACGCGGCGAGACGGGCCTGGCGAAGGTCACCCCCGTCGCCGCCGAGCCTGTGGCGATCTCGCCCCATGCCGACACCGGAGCGCCCGCCGCCCTCGCGGAGGTCGGTGGCGGGGCCATCGCACCGCACGAGGAACCGGCCGCCGAGACGGCACCGTCCGCGACGAGCACCGAACCCGCTGTCGAGACGGTCAAGGCGCCGTCCTCCGACCCGGTGACGGCCGCCGAGCCGGCGCCGCTGTCCGAGACCCCTCCCGCGTCACCCGAGGTCGACGACCCCACGGTCGAAGGCTCGGCGGGCGGCGCCGTCGCCCCTTAGCCGAACTGCGGCCGCTCGACGTCGTCGGGCAGCTGCGCGTCGTCGGCGAGCTTGTCCAGGTGGGTGGCGAGCGTCACCGCCGCAACGGGCCGCAGCGCCTCCGGCACGTCGTCCCAGGCCGCGTCGAGGAGTTCGTCGATCGTCCGGCGCCCCGCCGCGATCCCTGCGAGCAGCTTCTCCTCGCGGTCGCGCCGGTGGGCGAGGTACTCGTCGAGCTTCGCGCGCGGATCGGTGATGACCGGCCCGTGGCCCGGGCAGATGACCCGCGCTTCAAGCGCCTTGAGGTGCTCGAGCGCCTGGAGGTAGTCGCGCAGCGCGCCCGGGTCGGGGAACAGGAACGCGGTGCCCGTGCCGACGACGGCATCGCCCGTGAACAAGGCGTCGCCCGCCGCGAAGGTCAGGTGGTCGGGCGCGTGGCCGCGGGTCGCGATCGCGCGGAACGGGCCGAACGCGTCACCGTCGGCGAGCCTGACACCCGCCGCCAGCCGCGCGGCCCCGACGGGGACGCTGCCCCCGAGCAGCACCCGCAGCCCCTCGACGCCCTCGGCGTGGTCGAAGTGGTCGTGGGTGACCGCGATACCGCCGGCGCCTCCACGGCGCTCGGCCTCGCTCGCGACGGCCGAGAGGTGCGCATCCAGCGCCGGCCCGGGATCGACGATCCAGCATGGGTTGCGCCCGACAATCCATGTGTTCGTGCCCGTCAGCGTCAGCGGGGACGGGTTGTCCGCGCGCACCAGGGCGATGTCGTACGCGTCGAGAACGTCAGCCATCTGCGGGCGAGGCTAGTCGCCGCGCGCTAGGCGGCGGCAACGAGGGGCGCCCGCTGGGGCGCGGCGTAGTCACGGACGCGACGCTCGAACTGCAGCTCGGCCTCGAAGTCCGCGTCATCGCCGTGGCGGAACCCGAGCTCGCCCCGGCTGACGAGGTCGGCAAAGATCTCGACGAGGCGGGCGTCGAGCTGCTTGCCCGCCACACGGCGCAGCTCCGCGATCGCGGCCTCGGCGGGGACGGGCTCGCGATACGAGTCGCGGGCCGTCATCACGTCGTAGGTGTCACAGACCGAGATGATCCGTGCGAGCAGCGGGATGGCGTCGCCCCGCATACCCCGCGGGTAGCCCCGGCCGTCGATCCGCTCGTGGTGGCCGAGGATGATGTCCGCCACAGGGCCGTACCCCTCGACCTCACGCACGATCTTCGCGCCCTGGAACGGATGGCACTTGACGATCTCCCAGTCCTCGTCGGAGAGGCGGGAGTCGGCGAGCAGGATGTGGTCGGGGAAGATGAACTTGCCGATGTCGTGCAGCAGGCCGGCGGTGTGGACGAGCTCGATCTCGTCGTCGGTGCAGCCCGCGGCGCGTGCAAGTTCTCGTGCATAGCGCGCGACGGCGGCCGAATGACGGGCCGT
The DNA here is from genome assembly GCA_005788585.1 of Actinomycetota bacterium. The sequence goes on from SYBY01000019.1 coordinate 23,187, forward strand.
CATGTGGTCGCGCAAGGCGAGCGTGCGGAGCATCGCGGTGAGGACGCCGACCTGGAGGGTTGCAAGTTGGTGGGTCCGGGTATCCAGCTCCTCAGCGCGCTCCTGGGAGGTGATGAGCTCACGGTACAGCCAGAGGTACAAGAACAGCAGACCTGCGACGGTGAGCAGCGCCATCGGGCCAATGTGTGCCTCTGCGTAGACGACGATGCTCGCAAGGAGGAGCATCGTGGCCTCGGACGGGATCAGCGGAACGAACGCGGTCTTGACCTGCGACCTGAACCCGTCACCGTAGAGCACACGGTTGGTCGCAACGAAGGCGCCGAAGTTGACGGCGGTCGCGACGCCAAAGCCGGTGGCGAGGGGCACCAAGAACTCCGGGTCACGCTGGGTCAGGTCAAGCCACTCGGCCGTCCACGCAATGACGACGCCCCCCGCCAGGGGGAACGCGGTGAACGCGGCCCAGTTCGAGACGACGCTGGGCAGCGAGCGATCTTTGCGAGGAAGCCGAGCCGTGTCGATCACGCACGCCACCAAGCCGATCGCCGCGGCGGCTGTCGGGCCCAGGAGGGCCATCGCGAGCAGCAGACCCAGGAAGCTGCCGGAGATCTGCATGCGCTCGCTCTCGCGGGCGGGCAAGAAGTCAGCGCCGACTACGAGCGCCAAGAGCACGCCGAACAGGGCGGCATCCCAGGTGCCCACCTCACGCACCGCTACCGCGGTTGCGAGGGCACCAGCTAGGGCCACAAGACCGACAGCCGTGACTGCTCGGCTCGACGTCACGGTGCCTCTATCGGCGCCACGTCGAAAGATGTTTAGGCCGGAACGGTAAGAACCGTTGCGGCGAATGCTTGGGCGGCCGCGCTGACGTTGTTATGTCAACACGCGCGAACGCGCAGAACTATCGACTACGCCACGACATGTGATTGCCCCGATTCGATCCTGTTCCGTGGATATTCCGCCGTGTAGAGCCCGCCGATACGGCGGTCTACGGGCGATTGACGCGCCCACAACACGACATGCGATGCGCCGGACGCCATTAGAACATCCGTCTAAAGAAATGGCAAGTGCTAAAGCCTGGATGCTGGTCTGCCGATTAAGCGCTTTCTGAGGTTCCCGCGCGCGCGGGAAGCGTCCCGTCGACGCTTCCTGCCCGGAAATGCGAGGCTTCCGCCAGATGCGTCGTGCTCTGAGCCTTGCTGCGTTCCGGCGACTTGCCTTCGCCTACACGCTCAACGAAGTCGGTGACTGGTTCGCGACGATCGCGCTGACCGTCCTCGTCTTCGATCGCACGGGCGAGGCGCTCGCGACCGCGGCACTCTTCCTTTCCACCCGCTTCCTCCCCAGCCTCGCCGTGCCGTTCCTGGCGTCGTACGCCGAACGGGCGTCGGTTCGGGTGGTGCTGAGCGTCGGCTACGTCGCCGAGGCTCTGGTCTTCGTTCTCCTGGCGGCCACCGGCGCAGACATGGCGCTCGGCGTCCTCTGCCTCGTCGCCATGCTGGACGGCACGCTCGCCGCGACCGCCCGCGCCGTGACCCGCGGAGCGACGGTCGCGATCCTGGAACCTGCCGGCCAGCTGCGCGAGGGCAACTCCTTGCTGAACATCGGCTTCTCCGCCATGAACGTCGCCGCCCCTGCGACGGCGGGCATCGCGGTCGCCCAGCTGGGCGCGCCGGGCGTGCTCTGGATCGTGGCCGGGATCTTCCTCGGCCTCGCCGTCCTGATGGGCACCGCGCGCGGGACGCCCCACGGCGTCCGGTCGACCACCCCGTGGACGGCCCGGCTGCGCGAAGGTTTCGCCTACGTGCGCGGCCATCGGATCGCGCGCGGCCTGCTGACCCTCCAGGCCGTGCTGCTGATCCTCTTCAACATCGCCGTCCCCATCGAAGTCATCTACGCCAAGGACGTGCTCGACGCCGGCGACATCGGCTTCGGTGCGCTGCTCGCCGCATGGGGCGGCGGCATGGTGGCCGGCAGCCTCCTCTTCGCGCGGCTCTCACAGCGGTCGCTCGCCGGCCTGGTGATCGTCTCGACCATCGCCGTGTGCGCCGGGTACCTCGGGATGGCCGCCGCGCCCAACCTGCTCCTCGCCTGCCTCGCCGCGTCCGTCGGCGGTCTCGGCAACGGCGTGCAATGGGTCGCCGTGATCACCGCGATCCAGGAGGCGATCGACGACGATATGCAGGCGCGAGCCGCCGGCATGCTCGAAGCCGTCATCACCGCGGCACCCGGTCTGGGCTTTCTCGTCGGCGGCGTCCTGGCCACCATGTGGGACGCCCGCACCGCCTTCGCCGTCGCCGGCTTCGGCGGGCTGCTCGTCATCGCCGTCGCGTGGCTCATCTGGCGCGGGTCAGACGACACCTCCCCGGCCCGGCCCGCCACCTGAAACGGGTGAGTCGCCGCGAAGCGGCGCAGGTTGTCTCGTGCGTCGCATACCGCCCGCGCACCTGCGAGACTCGCACGCGTGCCCGCCGACCGGCTGACGGTTCTCGACGATGCGTTTCTTGCGCTCGACTCGCCCGAGGCCCCGTTGCATGTTGGCTGGACGATCCGCATCGATGGGCGGGCGCCCTCACTGGGCGGGCTCCGGCGTCACCTGCTCTCGCGGATGGACCGGGTCCCGCGCTTCCGCCGGCGACTGGTCAGCACCGCGCTGGCCGGGGGTGAGCTGCGGTGGGAGGACGACCGGGGGTTCGACATCGCCCGCCACGTCATGCACGTCAGCGTGCCGGTCCCGGGTGACGACGAGTCCCTGCGCCAGCTCGCCGGACGCCTGCTCTCCACCGCGCTCCCGCTTGACCGCCCGCTCTGGCGGGTCTATCTCGTCGACGGCCTGCAGGACGGCTTCGCGGTCGTGGGCCAGGCCCACCATGCGCTGATCGACGGCATCGCCGCGATCGAGGTGGCGGCGCTCCTCTTCGACGGCGAGCCGAACCCGCAGCCCGAGCCGCGCTCGACGTGGCGCCCCACGCGCACGGGGAACGCATCAGCGGCGCTGTCCCTGACGCGCGAGCGCCTGCGCTCGGGCGCGGGCCAGAGCGCCGCGGTCGCCCGGATCGGGCGGGAGACCGCCACCCGCACGAAGGACCTCGTCCGCCGGCCGGCGCCACCGAAGCTCGACCCGCCCGCCGAGGCCGCCAAGACGGTGTCGGCCCTGACCGACATCCTCCGTCCCGCGGCGATGACGCCGCTGGCCGCCACAGCCGGCCCGGGTCGCGAGCTCGGCCTCTCGATCCTCGATCTCGAGACCGTCCGCCGCGTCGCGCGCGAGCACGACGCCACGGTCAACGATGTCCTCCTGACGCTCGTGGGGCACGCGCTCGGTCACGCGCTGCAGCGACGCGACGAGAACCCGGTCCCGCTGAAGGCGATGATGCCGGTCAACGTCCGCACCGGCTCGGCGCAGGACCTCGGCAACGCGCTGTCCTTCGTCTTCGTCGACCTGCCCTCCGACCGCAGGGACGCCCGCACGGCCCTCCGTGAGGTGGTCGACCGGACCCGGCGCGTCAAGGAGGGCGACTACGCAGCGACGCTGACGAACATCGTGCGGCTCGCCGACCTCGTGCCGACCGCCGGCCGCCGCATGGTCAGCAAGGTCGTCGCCACCGCCACGCGCTTCGACCTCACCGTCTCGAATGTCCCCGGGCCGGATGTCCCGCTCTACCTGCTCGGCCGGCGCGTCCGCGCCGTGTTCCCCGCCGTACCCACCTGGGCCGGCCACGGGCTGACCGTCGGCGCCCTGTCGTACTGCGGCCGCGTCCACGTCTGCGTGTACGCCGACCGCGCGATCGTGCCCGACGCCCAGGACATCGCGCGTGACGTGGCGGCGTGCCTGCGCGAGCTGGCCGGAGACCCTCCGCCCACCGCCCCGCGGTCGGCGATGCGCCGAGAGCTCGGCCCACCCGCCTCAAGCACGACACCGTGGCGCCGGCTGGCCCGTCAGCGCCGCGAGGGCGCCCGCATCTCGCGCTACTGAGTCGGGGCGTCTTCGGGAATCAGCGGGAACTGGTCCCCGCCGCGACGGGCGAAGAACGGCGCGTTGGCGGCCGGCGAATGGCGGCCCTCGTAGAAGGCCACGCCGACGTTGACCTCGGTGACCTCGGCGTCGGGATCCACCGCCCGCCGGGCCGCGATGCCCGCCTCGATCTCCAGGAGCCGGACGTAGTGCGCGTCCATCGCCTCGCGCAGTTCGGCCAGCCCTTCCTCGTCGGCGCAGAAGTGCGCGTTCGCCAGCAGCGCCTCCTCCAGCTCGAAGCCGCCGGCCTCGACCGCGCCCAGCAGGTCGGCCGACCACTCGCGAGCAGCCGCGGCGAGCATGAGCCGCCGGCCCTCATCACCGACCGCGGTCCACGTCGACTCGTCGAGGTCCATCGCGATCGTCGCGCGGTAGTGACTCTCGATCGCGCCCCGGCGTGGCGTCTGGCGGGTGAGCTCGAGCATGCCCGCGTCGGCGAGCACACGCACGTGGTAGCTGACCTTCCCGATCGGCTCACCGAGGTCCCGGGACGCCTCCTTGGCGCTGATCTCCCCGAGCTGCGCCTGCTTGAGGATCTTCATCCGGATCGGGTGCGCGAGCACTTTCAGCTTCTCCGGCTGGCGGGCGAAGAACGCGCTGGAGACGGCGTCGGATTTCCGCTCCGTGAGCACCGCGGCGTCGATGACGTCGTGGCTCACGCGCGCGCTCCGGGGCCCGTTGACAGCATGTCACGCACCCTACCGATGCGCGATTGCTCTGGCGAGCCCGAGCGTCGAAGAATCTCTGTTCGCCGCGCCGCCGGGGAGGCGGCGGCGCGGACAGACGCGCGGGATGCTACGCAGCCTTACGCGCGGGCTTCTTCTTCGCGGCCGGCTTCTTCGCGGGCTTCTTCGCCGCGGCGGCCGTGGTGGTCGCGAAGCCGATGAGGGCCACCTCGCTGGCGGTGCCTTCCTTGCCGGCGAGCCGCTTGTTGCTGTCGGCGAAGATCTTGTCCGCCTTCTCGCGGGTCGTGGCGAGGAGCTTGGCGAGGTCCGCCCTGCCCTTGGCGTCGAGATCGCCGGCGATGCGCGTGACGACGTCCTCGGGAGTGTCGAAGCCGTTGGCCTCGGCCGTCGCGACGACGTCCTTGACGATCGCCTTCAGCGTGGTGTCATGCGCCGAGCGGCGCGTCGAGGCCGGCATCTGCGCCCAGTCGTCCTTGCTGAAGAACGGCTTCATCACGGCGCGGTAGTGATGCTCGACCGCTCCGCGGCGAGGCGTGGTGCTGACCAGCTCGATGCACCCCAAGTCGAGCAGGGTGCGAACGTGGTAGCTGACGTTGCCGAGGCGCTCGTCCAGTTCCTCGCTGATCTCGCTTGGGCTGGCGACGCGCTCGTTCAGGATGGTGAGGATGTTCTGGCGCAGCGGGTGGGCCAGTGCCTTGACGATTCGATGATCGAGGGCTGGTGATTCGGACGAAGACATAAAACGTTCTGCTTCCGTTGACATGAACCGTATTCAGAACATACCGCTTCGCGCAGCCGGACCTGACGGGTGAGCCCTTTCGTTTCCTGATCACACCCGAAACCAGGGTCACCAGATTCGGGAAATCACCCGTTGGTCGGCAGTACGGCAGCACGCACCGTATCGGTCTCTACCCCCGATCTGGAGTCCTTGAACGGTGGTAAGACAGGAAGTTCGACCACGAACTCCGCCCCTCCGCCTTCGGCGTTGCCCGCACGGACCCGGCCCCCGTGCTGGTCGACGATCCCCGCGACGATCGCGAGTCCCAGCCCGGCGCCACCACGCCCTCGCGTCCGCCCGGCCTCGGCGCGCCAGAAGCGCTCGAAGAGCTCTGCAGGGTCCGTCCCAGGGGGGAGCCCCTGCCCGTGATCGCGGACGCGCAGGACGGCGTGATCGCCGTCGATCCGGGCCCCGATCTCGATCGCCGCCCCCGCCGGCGTATGCACGAGCGCGTTGCGGACCAGGTTCCCGAGCACCTGCCGCAGCTGGTGCGGGTCGCCGGTGGCCCCCACCTCGCGCTGCCCGGTCACCGTGATCTCCCGCTCGGGCGCCATGGCCCGGGCGTCGTCGGCGGCATCACGGGCCAGCTGCGCGAGGTCGACACGCTCGCGGACGGGGTCGCGAACCTCGTCCAGCCGCGCCAGCGTGAGCAGGTCCTCGACGAGGACGCCCATCCGCGCGGCCTCCTGCTCGATGCGGCGCATGGCCGTGGCGGTCTCCTCCGGATCCGCGCTGGCACCCATCCGGAACAACTCGCTGTACCCGCGGATCGACGCCAGCGGCGTCCGCAGCTCGTGCGAGGCGTCGGCGACGAACCGGCGCAGCCGCTGCTCGCTGGCCTGCCGCTGCGCGAACGCCTGCTCGAGCCGTCCGAGCATCGCGTTGAGTGCGAGACCGAGGCGGCCGACCTCCGTCTTCTCATCGGCGGGCTCGACGCGCCGGTCCAGGTCACCGGCCGCGATGGCGCCCGCGGTGTCACCGATGCGATCGAGCGGGCGCAGGCCCAGGCCGACCACCCACCAGGCCGCGCCGCCGAGCACGATGAGGATCCCGGCGATCACCAGGCCCTCCACCAGCAGGAGCCGGTCGAGCGTCTCGTCGACGTCGTCGAGCGGGATCGCCGCGACCGTGATCAGCCCGGCGAAGTTCTGCTCCGCCAGCACGCGGTAGCGGCCGTCGTCGGTGCTCACCGTGACGGGGGTGCCCAGCGGCAGGTCCTCGGGCAGGTCGGGGGCGGCGCGCTCCTCGGCGTCGAAGCCGAGCGTCGCCTCGCCCTGGACCACCCCGTCCGCCGTCCGGATCTGCCCGTAGGTCCCGGCGGGCAGGCCCCGCTCCTCGCCCGGCGGGCCCCCGCGCGGCGGGCGGCCTCCGAAGCCGTCCCCGGCGCCGCCGCCCGCGACGTCCTTGTAGACCTCACGCGGGATCTGCTGGACCGCCGACCTCGCCTGCTGATCGGTGCGGTCGAGCAGGAACGAGCGCTGCTCGGCGTACGTGATCGCCGCGAGGAGCACGAGCCCGGCCGCGGAGAGGACGAGCAGTCCGGCGACGAGTCGTGCCCGCAGCGACACGTCAGGCCCTCGGTCGCCGCAGCGCGTAGCCCACGCCGCGCACGGTCTGGATCAGCGCGGGCGCGTCCCCGACGTCGAGCTTCTTGCGCAGGTAGCTGACGTAGGTCTCGAGCACCCGCGCGTCCCCGCCGAAGTCGTACTCCCAGACGTGGTCGAGCAGCTGGGCCCGCGTGAGCACCCGCCGGGGGTTCAGCAGGAAGTAGCGCAGGAGCCGATACTCGGTCGCCGTGAGGTCGACGGGCACGCCGGCGCGCGTGACCTCCCGCGTGTCCTCGTCGAGCTCGAGATCCTCGAACACGAGGCGGCCGGACTCGGCTTCGGCGGCGCCGGTCCGGCGCAGGATCGTCCGGATGCGCGCGACGAGCTCCTCGAGGCTGAACGGCTTCGTGACGTAGTCGTCGCCGCCCATCGTCAGACCGCGCACCTTGTCCTCGGTGGCGTCACGCGCGGTGAGAAAGAGGATCGGGACCCGGGCCCGCTGGGCGCCGAGGCGCTCGGCCACGTCGAAGCCCTCCATGTCGGGGAGCATGACGTCGAGGACCATGAGGTGGGGACGGAAGGCCGCGACGCCGTCGAGCGCCTCCTTGCCGGTGGCTGCGGTCTGCACGGCGAAGCCCTGGTACTTCAGCGCCATCGCGATGACGTCGGCGATGTTCTGCTCGTCGTCGACGACGAGGACGCGCAGGGCTTCGGATGCGGGGGCGGCGTTCTCCATGGCCATGGAAGCAGTGTCGGCCGCGAGGCTTGGAACTTCCTGAGAGGACCGTACCTGGCAGGATCGTCGGCATGGTCATCTGCATCACCGGCGCGTCCAGTGGAATCGGCGAGGCGGCGGCCGCGCGGCTCGCCCGCGAGCCGGGCGCGCAGCTCGTGCTGGTCGCACGACGCGAAGACCGGCTCGCCGAGCTCACGGCGCGCCTGCCCGGGGGGCCGCACACCTACGTCGCGGCCGACCTCACCGCCGACGACGCCCCCGCGCGCATCCGCGCGCAGCTCGAGGCCGAGCACGGAGGGGCGTTGCACGTGCTCGTCAACAACGCCGGCGCCGCATGGCGGGCGACGTTCGCCGAGGGCGGCTGGGAGAACGTCCGCAGGACCATGGAGCTGAACTTCGACGCGCAGGTCCGGCTCACCGAGGCACTCCTGCCGCTGCTGCGCGCGAGCGCCCCTTCGTCGATCGTCAACGTGTCGAGCACCGCCGGCCGTGTCGCGCGCGGGGGCAGCGCCGCGTACTCGGCATCAAAGTTCGCCCTCGCGGGCTGGAGCGACGGGCTGTGGGCCGAGGAGCGCCCGCACGGCGTGCACGTCGGGCTCGTGCTGCCCGGCTTCATCAGCACGGAGGGCTTCCCGCAGGCGGAGCTCACCGGCAACCTGAAGACGCGCTGGATGGTCTCCACGCCGGAGAAGGCGGCCGACGCGATCGCGCAGTGCGCCCTGGACGGCAAGGCCGAGCGCTACGTGCCGCGCGCCTACTGGCTGCCGGCCGCCCTGCGGGTCGTCACGCCCGGTCTGGTGCGCCGCGTGCTCGGCGGCGGTGCCGCGCAGGTCATGACGACGAAGACGAACGCCGCGCCGTAGCGACGAGCAGCAGCGCGCCCACCAGGAACAGGAGGGCTCCCGCCGCCGTGCCGGTGTTGGCCAGGCGGTCGTTGACGAGGTCTCCCGTCGCCGGACGGTCGAACGCGGCGATCGCCGCGACGCCGAACGCCACCGACCCGGCGAGATTCGCCCACCCGATCCGCCAGTCGGCATCGCGCGGCTCCCACGCGACCCAGCGGCGCTGCACGACGGCCACGGCTGCCACGCTGGCGATCAGGAAGCAGACCGAACCCACCGCGTCGGGCACCCACACCCGGAGGTTCTCCTCCTGCGCGCTCAGGCTGCCGTCCAGGGCGTTGAACGTGTTGACGTTGAAGAAGACCGTCCCGGTGAACTGCACTGCCGCAGCCAGCCAGTCGGCGTGCGGCTCCCACCAGCGCGCCGGATGGGCGAGTGCGCCCCAGCCACCGCGTCGCGCGTGCGGCACGCTCGCCGCCGCCACGAGCTGGAGCGCCGCGGCCGTGGTGAAGAAGATCGACCCCGCGAAGAACGTCCCGTCGATCCAGGTCGCCTGGCTGTTCAGCGCCGCGAGCGCCGCGGCCAGGAAGCACAGCGAGCCGACGGCGAACAGCCAGCCGGTGGCCTGCATCGCCGCCTGGGATCGCCACCGGTCCGACCAGTGCGGCGCGGGGGCCCCAGGCTCCACTAGTTCGCGGCGAGCTCCTCGAAGGCGCTGTCGGGCAGGAGCTCGATGGTGCGAATCGCCTCGTCGACGCCGTCCTCGAAGAGCGTGAGCGCTGCGTCGGGGTCGTCACGCTCGAGCGCCTCGAGCACGCCCTTGAGCGTGTCGTAGCCCAGCGCCGTCGCGTTCGCCGGGTAGACGAGCATCGCGATGCGCTCCATGCGCGGGCGCAGCAGGTCGAGCTGGCGGATGAGCTCCTGGTTGCCGTGCGCCTCATGGACGGGACGGTTGAAGACAAACGTCTCCACCACGGCCGTGGCGGGCTCGCGGTCGGCGTCGGTCAGTTCGTAGGCGCGCAGGGCCTGGCGCATGATCCGCAGGTCCGCGTCGGTGACCGCCCGCACGCCGAGCGCGTACGAGCGCACGGACAGCGCGCGGACGACCTCGAGGAACTGGATGGTCGCGCGGCGTTCGATCGGGGCGGCGCGGTAGGTGCCATCGGGCAGGCGCTCGGCGAGACCCTCCGTCTCCAGCACCGCGAACGCCGCGGGCAGCGCGTCCACCGGGCACGACACCTCCATCGCGACCTCGTCGGGGTCCAGTGGCTCGCCGGGCAGCCAGTGCCCGAAGATCAGCGCCTCGCGCAGCTCGCGCAGCGGCCCGTCGCACGGCAGGCCCTGCCAGGTGGACTCCTCGAAGCGACGCATGGTCAGACAGTACCGAGCGCGACGACCAGGCAGGGCCGCCGCGCTCGGTGGTGGCGCGTCCGTCAGACGCGTCCTCGCGCCTGACGGCGCTGCCGCGCGACCGCGTCGAGCGACACGGCCAGCAGCAGGACGCCGCCGGTGACCATGAACTTCACCGACGACTGGAACGCCAGCAGGTCCATCCCGTTGGAGATCGACCCGATGACCAGCGCACCCAGCAGCGCGGCCCACACGGTGCCGCGGCCGCCGAACAGGCTCACACCCGCGACGACGGGACCGGCGATCGACAGGAGCAGCAGGTCGCTGCCGCCCGACGACTGGTTGACCGCCAGCAGGCGCGACGCGGCGATGATGCCGCCGAACGCCGCGAACGTCGACGCCAGCGCGAACACCGTCGTGCGCAGCGCGGCCACCCGGATACCCGCGCGGCGCGCGGCCTCGGCGTCACCGCCGACCGCGTAGATGTGGCGCCCGAACCGCGTCTTCGTCAGCACGAAGTTCATGACGACGACGATGCCGACGAGGAGCGTGAGTGCCAGCGGCACGCCGCGGTCGCTGTTGAGCACGACGACCGCCACGATGATCGCGATCGTCGCCGCGCCCGTGCGGATCGCCAGACCGAGCATCGACTCGGCCTCCAGCCCCGCAGCACGCCGGCGCTGCAGGTTCAGCAGCGCCGACCCGACGATGCCGGCGATCGCCGCGAGACCCACCAGCCAGCCGACCCAGGGCGCGAGGAACGTGCCCGCGATGTTCGTGATCGCCGGATCGGAGAGGTTCACCGTGCCGGTGTCACCCAGGACCCGCAGCTGCGCGCCCTGCCACATCAGCAGGCCCGCGAGCGTGACCACGAACGACGGGATCACCAGCCTGGTGCTCACCGTCCCCTGGAAGACCCCGATCGCCGCGCCGATGCCGAGTGCGGCGATGATCGCGAGATAGGGGTTCCAGCCGTGCTTGACGCTGAGGACGGCCATGACCGACGCGGCCAGACCACTGACCGCACCGACAGACAGATCGATCTCCCCGAGCAGCAGCACGAGCACGACGCCGACCGAGATCGTGCCGACGGCCGCGATCTGCAGCGCGAGGTTCGACAGGTTGACCGCCGTGAGGAAGCGGTCGTTCGCCAGGGCGAAGATCGTCCAGATGATCGCCAGGACGATGATGACCCGCAGGGAGCCCATCTCGCCCTCGAGCAGCTTGCGGCCCGCGTCGGCGAGGCTCGGCCGGTGGTGGTCGTCCTTGACGTCGTCACCGGGCCCGACCGCGGGCGCCGGGCTTGCAGGAGCGGTGCTCATGGCGTCTCCTCCTCCCCGTTCTCGATGTCCGCGCCCGTGA
>SYBY01000145.1 GCA_005788585.1 Actinomycetota bacterium
CTGCACGAGCTTCCCGTCCTCGACGGTGGCGACCATGCCGCACAGCGGCTCGCAGATCCGGCAGTACGTGGGCAGCTCCTCGGCCATGCGTGTCCTCTCCTCCGACGCCCGGTGCTCGCACCGTACCCGGAAGGACGGGCCCTGTCAGGGGGTGACCGTCACAGCCGCGTCAGGCGTGGTGTGGCGGGGCCACAAGCTCAGCGCCCGAGCGTGCGCGTGAAGTCGCGCGCGTCGGCACGCAGACCCTCGACGCGCTCGCGGACCTCCGCCAGCCCGGCACGCAGCTCGGCGTCGCCGACCTCGACGGGGAGCATGGTGTCCTGCAGCTCGGCGATCACGTGTGCGGCCTCGGCGGCCTGGTCCATGGCGCGATCGATGAACGCGCGCGCACCCTGGGACACGTGGCCCGCCGATGCCTCTTCGAAGCTGCGGGCCTCCAGGCCATGCCGCGCGGCGAAGCCGGAGTACGTGCGCTGCGCCGTGCCGTAGGCGTGCTGGATCGGGCGGAACAGCGCGGTCTCGAGCCGGTCGCCGCTCTGCTCGTCGAGCAGGTCGTACGCGGCGCCGACGCACGCGAGTGCCACCGCGAGGCGGTCCGTCGCAGCGGCCAGCTCGTCGAGGATCTGCTGGTGGCCTTCGGCGGTGGTGTAGCTCACGTGCGGGAGATTAGGCCAGACCCGCAGCCGCGTTGCGGAGAAATCAGGATGACGCCATGCCGGTCTCGGCATACCGTGCGGCCATGTTCGCCCGTGTCGTCCTCCTCGCCGCGCTCGGTGCGGCCTACTGGCGCTGGCTGCGCGACCCGGTCCTCACCTACGGCGCGGAGCCCGCCGAGGCTGCCGCGGTCCTCCCGGGAGACGAGCTGCTGCCTGACGCCGACGGGGTCTCCACCCGCGCGATCACGGTCGACGCGCCCGCTGCGGCGGTGTGGCCGTGGATCGCCCAGATGGGTCCCGCGCCCCGCGGCGGCGCCTACACCTACGACTGGATCGAGAACCTCCTCGGGCTGAACATGCACAGTGCCGACGAGGTCCTTCCCGACTTCCAGGATCCCCAGGTCGGCGACACCATCGGCTACGGGCCGAACGTCATGCGCGTCGAGCGGGTCGAGCCCGAACGGGTCCTGGCCTGGCACTCGGCCGACGGCAACTGGGTGTGGACCTTCGTGCTGACCGAGCGCGACGGGTCGACCCGGCTCATCAGCCGCAACCGCTTCCGGCTGCCGACCCTCGGCGCCAGGATCGGGATGCTCCCGATGGAGCCGGGGTCGCTCGTGATGGAGCGGAAGATGCTGCGCGGGATGAAGGAGCGCGCGGAGCGGCTCGCCGGCGGCTAGTCGCGCGCCTTCGACGCCCCGGCGTACGAGCCCAGGTCGATGACGAACGCGAGGATGACGAGGAACCACTCGAAGCCCTCGACGTTGCGCCCGCCGACCTGCCACATGACGGCGTAGGACAGGGTCGTCCACGGCAGCAGGAAGAAGCCGATGAACGGCAGGAACCAGCTCTCGTACGCGACGCTCAGCCAGTTGCTGAAGATCCAGACGCAGAACAGCGCCAGGCGAGGCGAGATGAGCGCGATGAGGAACGTCAGGCAGGGCATGGGCGGAGCCTACCGCTGCCTCACCGCTTGACCGTGGCGGTGACGCGGACGGTGCGCTGCCGGCCGGTCACGGGCCGGAACGTGATCGCGGCCGTGACCTTCTGCTTCCTGGCGCGGCGCAGCAGGCGCGCCGCGGTCGTCGTCGGCTTGAGCACGACGGTCACGGTGCCGGCGCGCTTGACCGTCTTCTTCGCGGTCGCGTAGGTGCGCGTCTTCCTGTTGCGCCGGGTCGTCGCCTTGATCGTGAGCTTGCCGCCCACCGCGGTCCTGATCTTGAGCGTCAGCTTCCCGTGAGCGCCTGCCCGGGCCTTCACCGAGAGTTTCGTCGCCGGCGTGGCGGGCGGGGTGACGCTCGCGCCGACGGGGTTGACCAGGCGGACGTCGAGCGTGACGGGGAACGGCTGGTCGTCCGCGGTGGTGCTGCCGTTGGGGACGACGAGGGTCGTGGTCGAACTCGAGCAGTCGCTCCACGGGAGCACGCCTCGGGCGACACCCTCGCCGACGGCCAGCGGCGTGACCGTGGTCCCGCTGACGAACGCCGGTTGCGTCGGGATGCCCGGCGGGAGCGCGACCTCGACGGACAGGCGCTCGTCCGCGCACGCCCCCACGTACGTGCCGCGCGACTGGCCCATGATGAGCAGGTTGGTGAACGCGAGGTGGTCAACGGTGAGCGGGACTGGTCCGAGGGGTCCGGTCGCCGTGCCCGTCACCAGCGAGTGGACCACCCGCGGCCTCGCGTTGGTCACCCCGAGCCGGTTGATCTGGCCGCTGCTGGCCGCCAGGGCATAGCCGACGAACTCGCCGGACACGCTGCTCCCTCGCGCCGCGAGGGCGTCGGACAGCGCCTGCATCGAATGCGCCTGACCGTTGCCCGCGCCGAGCTCCGCGGCCCGCCTGTAGACGTCGCGCACGAGCGTCATGCCGTGGCGCTCGTCGAGGTACTCCATGAAGATCGACCCGCGGTACCCGCCGATGTCCTGGTCGTCGCACGGTCCCGGCCAGCCGCAGTTCAACGAGACCCAGGGCGCGTCGTACCAGTTGGGCGGCGCGTTCATGCCGAGTGCGGAGACGACGTTCTGCCCGGCCCACTCGGCGGTGGACTCGTCCAGCCAGCTCTCCTCGTGCGCGTAGATGCCCATCTGCACGGCGTGGAAGAACTCGTGCGCGATCGGGTACGGGCTCGTCAGGTTCGCCGTCGACACCAGGATCCACGAGGTGCTCTGCTCGAGGCTCGGCTCCTCGCGCGCCGCGCCCGCGCCGGTCCCGAGGTTGGCGATGTACAGGTCCGTCCTGCCGTCACCGTCGTCCTTGGGCGGTGGGTAGCCCCACGTCTCGACGATCAGGCGGTAGGCCGTCTCGGCGTTCGCGCTCAGCGTGGCGGCGGCGTCCGGGGATGTCGCGTGGTCGCCGGCCGTCGTGTAGTGCACGACGAAGTGCGGGCTCGCCACGGACTGCGGCAGCGACGGGAATCCGGTGGGTGGCCGGACCACGGCGGCAGGTGCCGGCCCCGCCGCGGCGGCGAATGCGAGCACAGCGACTACGGCGAGCACACGGCGAGAGCGGGTCGACATCGCCCCTACAGCGTCCCGTTCCGGGCACCGCCGCACATCGGCAGACGCCCGCTGATGGCTTGCGGGGTTCCCCTACTCGGCTGGAACGGGTTCCGGTGCCGAGTCCGGCTGCTCGAGCGTGTTGTAGACCGCCCACCCGATCGCGATCATGGGGACGGCGAGGAACGCGCCGACGATCCCGAGCAGCTGCGAGCCGATGATGACGCCGGAGAGCGTGATGATCGGGTGCAGTGACACGGTCTTCTGGTAGACGAGCGGCGTCACGAACATGCTGTCGAGCTGCTGCGCGATGAGGATGACGGCGGTCATGCCCAGGGCGGCGCCGGCACCCTCGGCGCCGAGCGTGACGAGGACGATCACCGCGCCCGAGACCCAGGCGCCCAGGATCGGGATGAAGAGCGAGACGAAGCTCAGGAGGAACAGCGTCCCGATGAGCGGCGTGCCGAAGACGAACATGCCTGCGCTGATCACCACGCTGTCGATGAGCGCGACCAGTGCGATGCCGCGGATGTAGCCGCCTGCGGCGTTCCAGGCGGCGTCACCGGCGCGCGTGACCTGCGGGCGGCGCGCGGCGCTGAACCGCCGCTCGATCCAGTGCCAGACCTGGTCGCCGCCCGTGAGCAGGTAGAGGAGGAAGACGAAGGTCAGCAGTGCGGCGCTGACGAGCTGCGCGGCGAGCGACAGCCCGGTGAGGACGCCGCCCACGACGCCGCCGGCCGCGTCCTTGACGGCGGGCAGGAGGCCGTCGAGGAACTTGCGGATCTCGCTCTCGTTCTGGCGGACCCAGTCGTTGTTGGCCTGCAGCCAGGTGAGGGCCTCGTCGGCACCCGCGCTCAGCTCGTCGCCGACGCCGCCGAGCTGACCGAAGAGGGCGTCGGCGAAGATCCAGGTGAGCCCGGCCACGACGACGAGGACGCCGACCATCGCCCCGGTGATGGCCAGTCCGCGCGGGACGCCGCGGCGTGTGGCGGCCTGAACGAGCGGGATCAGCTGCGTGCTGACGAGGGCCGCGACGATGAGCGGCACGGTCACCGCGCGGGCGTACCAGATGGCCCCACCCACGAGGGCGATCCCGGCGGCGATCAGCAGCGCCTTCGCGCTCCACTTCGCCATCGCTTCCCCGGCGGGGGCACGGGTGGGGGTGGTGGCAGCCACGGGCCGGGGTTCGACGGGCTCGCCGTTGTCCCTGCTGCTTGCATGTCTTGGCAGGACGCGGGAGGCTGTGCGCATGTCGACCACCAGCACGCGCAACGGCGCGCCGCCGGTCACCGCACAGCACTCGGCCGAGGCCGTCGTGCGCGAGTTCCTCGAGGCACTCGCGCGTGACGATCTCGACGCCGCGCTCGCGCTGCTCGACGACGACGTCGCCTACACGAACGTCCCGTTTCCCACCGTCCGCGGCCGCCGGACGGTGGACAAGCTGTTCCGGCCGCTCATCGGGAAGGCGGGCTTCAAGGTCCACTTCCATGCCGTCGCCGCGGACGGCGACGTCGTGCTCACCGAGCGCACCGACGCGCTCATCTTCGGCCGGGTGCACTGGCAGTTCTGGGTGTACGGCCGGTTCGAGCTGCGCGACGGGAAGATCACGGTCTGGCGAGACAGCTTCGACCTGGTGGACATCAACTTCGGGCTGCTGCGCGGTCTGGTCGGCGCGGTGATCCCCGGGGCGGCGCGGCGGTGGCCGACGGGGTAGGCGGCGCTCAGCGCCGGCGGTCGCGCTCGAGGGCGTCGAGGCGTCGGCGCAGGTCGTCGATCTCGGCGTCGAGGTCGCGTGAGACCGCGGCGCCGTAGCGCGACGTGTTCGTGCTCTCGGCCAAGCCGAAGTACACCAGCGCGTTCTGCCAGCGCGACGTCTCCGGGTCCGGAGACGGCGCGCGCGGAGCCGGTGGGGTTGATTCCTCGGGTCCGTCGCGCAGGCCGAAGTACACGAGCACGCGGTGGAGCCGTCCACCGCGTCGGTCGCCGAAGGGTGACTCGGGAGCCATCGCACGGAAGTCTGCCGGACCGGCACGTCCGTGGACCCGCCGCTCGTACGCCATGATCCGCAGCGATGATGACGGCCGCCGCGCTGGGTGCGGCGCTCGCGTTGCACGCCCCTGTGGTCGTGCACGACGAGCGCGAGCGCTCTCCCCTCGCTCCGGTGGCGCAGGCGCCTGCGGCGGTGCCGGGCCTGGACCCTGATCCGCGCGCTGCGGTCTATGGCCGTGTGGTGCGTCGCGATGACGGCGGTGCGTGGCTGCAGTACTGGCTGTTCTACGCCGATCAGGACCAGGACCGCGGCATCGTGCGCACCGGCCGGCACGCGGGTGATTGGGAGATGGTCCAGTACCGCCTCGATGCCCGCGGGCGCCCGCGGGAGGCGGTCTACGCGCAGCACTCGATCGCCGAGCGGTGCGACTGGGGAACGGTGCAGCAGCGCGACGGGCGGCCGGTCGTGTACGCCGCGCGCGGTGCGCACGCGTCGTACTTTCGGCCGGGCACGCGTGACCGGATGTGGCCGGATCCCAACGACGAGGCGAACGGCCGGGGTCAAGTGGTCCCCGCCCGCGTCGTGCCGATCTCGGAGAGCTCGCCGGCCTGGATGCGCTGGCCGGAGCCGTGGGGCGGGGCGCGTGCTCGCTGGTGGAACCCGGCCGAGCAGGACTCGCCGCGTGGGCCGGCGTTTCAGCAGCAGGGGCGGTGGAGCGACCCGGATGGCTGGGCACGGGCGGCGACGGAGTGTCGCGCGGAGTGTGATCGCGTCGGGGAGTGCGACGGGCGCGAGCGGGCTATGGCAGGGATGGGTGGGGCCATGCTGCTGGCGCTGGTTGCGAGCGCTTGGTGGCGCCGTCGTCGGCGAGAGTGACGGGCGCGGGATGGAGGCAGGGCGAGGAAGAAGCAACCGCCGGGCTCGGGTTGGGGCGCTCCGAACGGCCCTGCTCGGCCGCTCGCAATTGATGCCGGACGTTTGCCGCAGTGGGACGTCCGGAACGGTGCCTGTTACACCCGTCCGGCCGGCCAGGGAGTCTGGCGCTATGCGCCGACCTGACAGCATCGCCGCGCACCGCGTGGAGCGACCAGCTCGGGCCGCCGTGCTCGTTCCTCTGCCGCCCGCAATCCCATGGCAGGCGGCAATGAGGACAGCGATCCGGGGACAAACCGCTACATGGGGCGGCACCGCAAATCTGCCGGTTCCCGTTACGCCTGACCTGCTGGAACGGCGCGAGTTCTGGGCCCTCATGAGGGCCTTGGACCCTGACCAAGTGATTGCTGCGCCCATGCGTATGCATGACCTCGAGAACCTGCTTTCGGCCGAGCACGCACAGTGGAAGGAGAACGTGCTCAGCGAGCTCAGGGCAATCAGTGCATCGGAGCGAGCGATCGCCGACTACTTCAAGCGCTGCGCCGATGATCCGGTGCCCGGGACATCGCTTCCCGACGGCGTTCTTCCCGCGATAGCTGACCGCACACCGACATTTCGCCATGCGGCCGGAACGTCTCTTGCGTTGGCCACCTCAGACAGGGGAAGCGGCTTTCCGTTCGTTGGCTCCCTGCCGCTCCACGGAGCAGTTGGCCCAATCGGGGTGCGCGAGTTCACCGGAGATCTCGATGTCGGGCTGATGCTCGCCGCCGAGTTTGGAGACCTCCATCCGAGAGCGCTTGACGCAATTGGTGGGTCCGCAGGAATCGTCGGTTCTCAGAACATCGATGACCGACAGTCGGCCCTGCAACTCAGTCTGGGCGGAGCACCCTCGGGGTCAGCACTGCCCTTCGCCCTCAGCGAAGTAGGCCTCAGGTGGCTTGTTCCGGGCGCGCGGTCTCACCCAGGGCCGGCACTTGTCATTGGCGATGACCCGTGGGACTTCGCCGTCGCCTATGCCCTTCGGCGACACACTGGCGCGGCGTGGTGGATTCCGGCGTCGGCCGTGTCGGACGACTTGCTTCTTCATCTTCTTGCCTCGCAGGTTGAGCGCTTTCTCGATGGTGCGCTCCTTGGTCACACAGAACAGTCGGCAACGGTTGTTTCGACATCCGACCAGGATCTCGCGGCGGCGCTCGCTGCCGAGCTAACTTCGCGCAACGGCCCAGATCCCGTGACTTGGCGCACGGGCGACGCGGTTGACCTGCTGACCACGTCGGCGAATCGCTTGTTGACAAGTGCCGGCCATCTGGAGAGCTTGCCACTCACCGACGGTCTGACCGGGTATCTGCCACCCCGCCCACCCACCGTGCCAATCGATCCGAACTCGCTGTACTGGATCTCCGAGGTGATGGGCCAGGGCTGGCAGCCCTTGGTCGATAGTCGACTTGCCACAGTCATCGTCAACGCCCCCGCGTACTCGAGCACAGCCGCCCGGATCACCCAGAGCGGCGTTGCGTACCTCTGCCCGCACTACATTCGCATGGGTCCTGCGGATCTTGAGGCCGACACGATCCGACCACGCCTTCGCGTGCTGACGCTTGGAGACTCGGTGCGCAAAGTGGCGGAACGAGAGGGCTGGTCCGTCAGTCCCTCAGACAAAGGCCTCTTCGCCCGCAGATGCGAAGACCTACTCGGTGGCGCTGACGCTCTACTCGACCTCTCGTCGGATCTGGTGTGCCTTGAGCTGCTCAACGAACTTCGATCGCCAGCGACGGCCTCCGCGGGCCTACGTCTCAACGACGGACGGATCTACTTCCCACTGGCGGACGTCGAGTCGGCCATCGCTTCCGCCGGCGCGGGGACCAGCGCCATCGAACTGGTGGAGTCCGGCGTGTTGCGCCGCGGCCTGTTGTTCAAGTGCGATCTGTGCCGGCAGACATCGTTCTACGAACAGGACGAACTAGCGGACCGACTGCGTTGCGCTCGCTGTCGGCAGCCCTTCGGGATCAGCGCCCCCGGCTGGCTCGGCACCGACGAGCCTCAGTGGCACTATCGCGTAGCCGAGGTCCTGTTCCAATTCCTGGAGAACAATGGCGATCTCGGCCTACGGGCCACCCAGACGTTCCTGCGACCCCGACGGGAGAGCCAGCTCGCCTTCGAGTATCTCCACGAGATTGACCTCGTCGACGGCGGCGACCCGAAGCCCATCGAACTCGACATCTGCGTGCAAGTCGGCGGTGACCTCTGGATTGGCGAGGCGAAGACTGGGCCAAACCTCGGGAACAAGCGGGAGCGGATCGCAAAGCTCCGTGGCCTTCGACGCGCCGCTGAGGTGCTCCGCCCACGCGGGCTCGTGTTTGTGACCGCAAGCGACTCATGGACCGATCACACGCGAGGCGAGATCGCCCGCTCGTTCGAGTCCATGCCACTTGAGGTCAAGATGATCTCCAGCCCCCGCCGACGACCGCAGAGCTAGACCGGATGCGACATTGTTGCCGCTCGCAACGTTCAGTGTCAGCACAGGATTCGTAATTCGCAGCCCATGCCTGGCGAGAACACAACGTCGGTAGCCGTCGCCCAGGATTCAGAACTCTTCGGTGCAGTCCGGGAGGTCGTGCTGGAAGCCCGCATCCGGTTTCGGGAGCGACCTGACGGTGAACCGCTACCTCGAGACACCGGTTTCCCTGCGAGCGGAGAGTTCCATATCGGTGTCACGCAGGTGAGTGACGGGCGCGGGATGGAGCCAAGGGGGATCGAACCCCTGACCTCTCGGATGCAAGCCGAGTGCTCTACCAGCTGAGCTATGGCCCCGTCCGATCAATTGTAGGCGGCTGCAGCGTGAGCGACAGGTAGTCCTGCGCAAGGCGGACATCGCGACGGCGACGACTGCTTGGCTGGTACCGCACGTGCAACCGGGTCCGCCCGTCGAAGACCCGGGACGGTATGTAGATGCAAGTGCCAGTCGTGGCGTCGTACACGGCAAGCCAGTCAACGGTTTCGGCGGCGTACGTTCGCACGCTGCGACGGCGACCACCGACGATCGTCTGTGTGTAGCAGCGAACCTCAACGGTCACGCCATCGGAACGCGCGTGCTTGATCTGGACCCGCTGAAGCGTGCCGTCAACCTCGGCGATGAGGTCAGCGTCCCAGTTCTCTCCAAAGGGGAAGGCCACCTTGTGGCCTTGGCGGCGAAGGTCCATTGCGACCGCGAGTTCCGCAACGTCTCCTGCGATCTTCGTGTTCACGCGAACTCCCCCAACTGCTTGACCTGCACTCGCTCCAACTTCCCGTACCGCAGCACGACCAGATCGAACAGCCAGTCCTCGCCGTATGGCAACGCGATCTGATGCCCGCGCTGCCGGATGTCGGACGCCACCTTCAGCTCCGCGAGGTCGCCCTTGTGCTTCATCGGATTCACCACCCGATGATGCCGCCCCCTCAGCCCGTCCGGCCCGATCTGCGCAGAGTTGTCACAGACCCGTGCGCGTTCCGGCACGCGCTGCAACAGCCCGTGCGGTCGCGAGGTTGATGTCCACCGTGTCGGCCACGTCCGGCGCGTACCCGCCGGCCAGCACCACGCACACCGCCGCGCCCCACGCGGCCGCCCGGT
This sequence comes from Actinomycetota bacterium, assembly GCA_005788585.1. The sequence continues at coordinate 9,626 of SYBY01000145.1, forward strand.
CGAGCACCACAGCGTCCCGCGCCGCCAGCCCCACCTTCGTCAGCGCCAGCCGCCCCAGCCGATCGCCCTCCCACGGGTCGGCGGCCGCCAGATAGAAGACGAGGTCGGCGCCGCCCACGCGATCGAGTGCGCCCTCCAGCACCGCGAGGTACTCGTCGTCGCCCACGCCGTCGCGCAGGTCGATGTCCAGGTCACTCACCGCACGACGGAACGGGTAGTTCGCGCCACCGTGGATCGACAGGGTGAACACCGACGCATCCGTCGCGAACAGCTCGGCCGTCCCGTCGCCCTGGTGGACGTCGCAGTCGATCACCGCCACCCGCCCGGCGAACCCGTCCACCGCGCGCAGGTCCTGCACCGCCACGGCAAGGTCGTTGAACAGGCAGTACCCGCGCCCGGCGGCAAACCCCGCGTGGTGCGTGCCGCCCCCGAGGTTCATCCCGAATCCCGAGCCCGACCGCACCAGCGCATCGCGCGCGGCCTCCACCGTCCCCTGTGTCGAGCGCCGGCCGCGCTCCACCAGCGCCGCCGACCACGGCAGCCCGAGCACGCGGATCTCGCGGTCGCTCATACCGCCGGTCCGCACCCGGTCCAGGTACGCCGCCTGGTGCACCGCGCCGAGCAGCTCCCACGCCGCGGGCGGTGACGCGGCAATGTCATCCGCCCCCGCCACGCCCTCGGCCAGCAGCCGCTCGCGCAACAGCCGGTACTTGCCCAGCGGGAACTTGTGGCCCTCCGGGAGTGGGAAGTCGTGTGCGTCGTGCGCCCAGAACCGCATCAGTCACCTATCCGCACACGCGCGCACCAGCGATCATCACGTCCATGAGTCTGCCCCAGCCCGACCCCGCAGCCACGGTCCTCATCACCGGCGCCTCCTCCGGCATCGGCGCGGAGCTCGCGCGCCAGCTCGCCGCCAAACAGCACAACGTCGTGCTCGTCGCCCGGCGCATCGACCGCCTCAACGCGCTCGCCGACGAACTCGCGCGGACCCATGGCGTCCGGGCCGACGTCCTGCCCGCGGACCTCGCCGACGTCGCCGCCCGCGAACGGCTCATCGACGCCGTCGAGCACCTGGACCTCCACCTCGCCGGCGTCTGCAACAACGCGGGCTTCGGCGGCTCGGGCTTCTTCGCGAAGGCCGATCAGGCCAAGCAGCGCGAGATGGTCGAGGTCAACGTCGACGCACTGCACCACCTCACCGGCGCGTTCGTCGGCGGGATGGTCGAACGGGGCACGGGGGCGATCCTCAACGTCGCCAGCCTCGCCGCCATCCAGCCGCTGCCGTCCTTCGCCACCTACGCCGCGACCAAGGCGTTCGTCCTGTCCTTCAGCGAGGCGCTGCACGCGGAGCTGTCGAGCTCCGGCGTCAGCGTCACCGCGCTCTGCCCGGGACCGGTCCCCACCGAGTTCGGCGAGATCTCCGGGATGGGCGACATCGACGAGACGCTGCCGGGCATCGTCACCGTCTCGCCCGAACAGGTGGTCCGCGAGGCGATCGAGGGGATGGAACGCGGGCGGCGCACCGTCACGCCGGGTCTCCTGATGAAGGCCGCCGCGGTCGGCGGCCGCTTCACGCCCCGGTCGATCCTGCTCCCGCTCGCCCGGACCGGGATCAGGAAGATCTAGCGCGATCGGCCGAGCGCCACGCGCGGCCCTGGATCCGCACGAGGTCGAGGAGGTTCCCCAGCGCGAGGTTTGCGTCGACGAGGTGCAGGCCCCAGGCGGGGGTGGGGGACGGCGTGAGGTCGGGTCCGCCGTCCACCGGCGTGATCTGCAGGGAGGTCGCACCGCCGGTCTTGACGCACCGCGCCCGGTACGCGCCGTCGATCTGGATCCAGCGCTCCTTGGACGTCAGTTTTGGGAAGCCCAGGAGGCTGATGCCCGCGGCGATGGAGGTCCCCGGCGCGAACGGCGCCGACGGCACGATCGTCGTGAGTGTGCCGGAGCCTCCCCCGAGGCTCGCGGGGTTCGTGCAGAGGATCTCGCGGTTGGTCTCGGTCGTCCGGGCGAACAGCGCGTCTGCGGGCGGCGGCTCGTCGTAGACCGAGAACGCGACGACGCAGCCGACCTGCCGGCGCGTGCGGCAGGCGCCGATATTGCGGAAGTCGCCGCCGCGGTCAGAGCCCTTCCGGACCAGGACGTTGCCGCCGAGGAGCAGTGCCGAGACGATCCGCGCACGGGCGCGCGTCGAGCGATCGATCTCCTTGGCGATGAGCTGGCGCAGGACGAACGTGCCCTGGGAGTGGCCGATCAGGACGACGCCGCGGCCCTTGTTGTCCCTGCGCAGGTACTCCCGCCACGCGGCGAGCACGTCGGCGTAGCCCCGCGGGTTGACGACCCCACGGCGCTCGCCGCCCTGCGCGACGCCCGGCTGGATGCCCTGGATCGTGCGCTGGCGGTAGACCGGGGCGAACACCCGGCACGTCTCCGCGTAGCGGGCGGCCTGGTAGAGCGCGATGGATCGCAGCTCGGGGTCGATGCGCCTGTTGGCGACGAGCGTCTTCTGGTCGCTCACCGTGGGGTAGACGTAGAAGCAGTCCACTCGCTGGTCGACCGGGACGGAACGATCAGAGGTCCGGTTGCCGGACGGCGTGAACTGCGACGTGCCGAGGTTCCCGTCGCACACGTCCTTGCGATCCGGGTGACAGAGCCACGTCGTGGCGGCCGAAGCCGACGAGGGCACGAGCGCGCAGGCCACGACGGCCGCGAGGAGGGACAGGCGGAGCATGCGAGCCACGCTAACGGGGCGGTCGCCCTGACCGCCCCGCTTGCGGATCCGGCGACGTGCCGGGCCGGGAGGGCTAGGTACCCGGCACACCCTCCGAAGGCGGCGGGGGCTGCTCGTCGGTGTACGGCTCGATCGCGCCCTCACCGGCATCCGTGACGAGCGGCTCGCCCGTGAGCTCGATCACGCCGTCCTTGACCACGCCGATCTGCACACCGGAGTAGCCGGCGTTCGAGTCCGCGCTGTAGCGCGTCGGCACGAGCCCCGGACCCTGCAGGTCGCCTTCCTTGATCGCGTCGACGATGCCCTGCCGCGTGGGGTCCTCGCCGGCCCGCTCCAGCGCGGTGACGAACGTGTACGCGGTCGCCATGCCGTACAGGATGTTGCCGTCGAGCGGCTCGTCGGCCAGGTACTCCTCGTGCACCTTGCTGAACAGCTCGATCCACGGGTTCGACGTGTCGCCGAGGGCCGGCAGGTACGACGCGGTCTCCATGCCCTCGATGAGCGACGTGTCGGCCTTGCCCTTCGAGAACGACTTCAGCAGGCCCCCGAGCGTGGTCGGGTCGCTGCCGACGTTGCTGACCACGAGCGGGGTGACGTCGTTGAGCTGCACCTGTGCGAGGCGCAGCAGCGCGGTGTACGCGGGCACCGTGAAGGCGACGACCACGTCCGCGCCGGCCGCCTTGATCTTCGCGACCTGCGGACCGATCTCCGTGTTGCCCGACTCGTACGTCTCCCGCGCGATGACCTGATCCTCCGGGATCTCCATGTCGAGGCCCTTGACGCCGTCCTCACCGAAGTCGTCGTTCTGCGTGAAGTACGCGATCTTCTTGCCGGCGTACTTCTCGGCGACGTACTGGCCGAGGATCTTGCCCTCGGTCAGGTAGTCGGTCTGCCACCCGAACGTCCACGGGTGCTCCTCGGGCTCGTTCCAGCACAGGCAGCCCGACGCGACGAAGAGATCGGGGACCTTCGACGCGTTGAGGAAGTCGACGACCTTCGTGTGCGTCGGGGTGCCGAGTCCGGAGAGCAGGGCGAAGACCTTGTCCTGGAGCACGAGCTGCCGGGTGACCTTGACGGTGTTCGTCGGGTTGTAGCCGTCGTCGCGGGCGATGTACTCGAGCTTGCGCCCATGGACGCCGCCCTGCGCGTTGACGTACTCGAAGTACGCCTCGATCCCCTTCGGGATCTGGCTGTACCCCGGTGCCGCCGGCCCGGTGAGCGGGAAGTGCCCGCCGACCTTCACCGTCGTGTCGGTGACCCCCGGCGGCGGAGCGCCACCGTCGCCGCTGGAGCTGCTCGAGTCGTCGTCCCCGCAGGCCGACACGCCGACCGCGAGCATCGCGACCGCCATGAGCGCTGCC
>SYBY01000146.1 GCA_005788585.1 Actinomycetota bacterium
CGGGGCGCGCCCGGCTGGCCGCCGAGTCCCGGCGCACCCGCGGCACCGGGGATGCCCTGCGGGCCCGGGGCGCCGGCGGGACCCGGAGGGCCCTGCGCTCCGGGGGCGCCGCCGCTGGCGCCCTGGACTCCGGCGGCCGGCGCGAGCTCCACCAGGCGCTCGTTGCGGCGGCACTTCGTCTTCGCGCCGACCACGCGGACGCTGCCGTCCGCCTTCTTGACGCAGGCGCGAACGTCCGCGTTCGACGGTGCCGACGTCTGGGCGACCGCTGCACCGCCCGCGATGACGGCCGCGGAGAACCCCGCCGCCACTGCCAGCCTGCCGATGTCCGCGCCCCGCATGTCCGCCTCCTGATCCAGATTGCCTCGCGACCCCGCGTCGCGGAGTCATCCGTCAAGACGCCGCCGCGCGCCGTCCTATTCCCGCGCAGAGTCCGTATTCGACCCGGTGTTGCGCCACCGCTCCCGCGGGTACGCTGCGCCCATGGGTCTTGAAGAGCAGACACTCGAGAAGACGGGCGACCGCTGCGAGGTCTGCGGCGCGAAGCTCACCGCCGACGAGCTGCAGGTCGCCCTGGAGAGCGCGGGCCCGGCACTGTGCACGGTGCACGCCGCGGAGGTGGTCCTCGACGAGGACGCCCCCGAGGTCGTCGAGGCCGACTGAGCCTCAGCGCCCCGTCAGCGCCTCACGCAGCGGCACGCGGCCACCGGTCCGCAGGATCGCGCGGTCGTACACCCGTGCGGCCAGTGCCAGGGTGAGCGCCGCCGTCGCGAGCAGGAGCACGATCGCGAGCAGCGCGTCCGCCGGCCCGGCGTCCCCGGTGATCAGCCGCGCCGGCATGACCATCGGGGCGCTGAACGGGACGAGCGCGGCGATCTCCGCGAGCCTGGACGCCGGCTCCTGCAGCGCCTGCAAGGCGATGAAGAACGCGCCGACGAGCGCGAAGATCAGCGGTGACGTCGTCGACTGCGCGTCCTCCTGTCGACTCACGAGCGCGCCGGCCACCGCGAACAGCGCAGCGTAGAGGACGTAGCCCAGCGTGAAGAACCCGAGCGTCGCGGCGAGCGCGCCCGCCAGGGTCTCGTCGACGTCCACCACGTCGAGCGCAGCACCCGCCGCCAGGCCGACGCCCGCCACGAGCAGGAGTTGGACCAGGCCCAGCACGCCGAGGCCGAGCACCTTCCCGGTGAGCAGCGGGAGGGACCGTGTCGCGCTCAGGAGCAGCTCCACGACCCGCGAGCCTTTCTCCTCCGCGATGCCGTACGCGACCCAGAGCCCGAACGTGATCAGCTGGCCGTAGAGCAGGAGGGCCGCGAAGAACGCGATCCCCGCCGCACCACCGTCGTCCGGTTCAAGCGGACGAACGGCGAGCCGCACCGGCGGATCGGCCGCAGCGCGCCGCAGCTCCTCGGAGGCGCCGGCCCGCGCGAGCTCCGCGGACAGCGCGCTGCGGGCAACAGCGGTGCGCAGGGCCTGCGCGACCTCGCCGTCGAGCCCGTCCAGCACGGCGACCTGCGCCCCGGCGCCGAGCAGCGCGGCGTCCACGCGGTCCTCGCGGACGTCGGCACGGGCCGCCTCAAGGGTCGACACCTCGCGGATCTCCAGCGGCGTCCCTGTCGCGCGCAGACCGTCCCGCGCGGCCTGCGCGATCTCGGCGCTCTCAGTGTCCCCTCGGACCACCGCGAGGGTGAAGCGGTCGTCGCCTCCACCCAGAACCGACGCCAGCGCCACCACGCCCACGACGACCAGGAGGCTGACCACGGTGCCCGTCTGGAACGTGCGATCACGGGCGCGCTCGCGGATCTCCCGCCCGGCGACGAGCCAGGCCGCGCGCCGATCCGTCACGCCGCCACCTCGCGGAAGAGGTCGGTGAGCGACGGCTCCTCGGGAGCGAAACGCCGCACCGGCCCCGCCTCGCGCGCCGCGTCGAGGAGGTCCTGCGGGTCCGTGCCGTCGACGAGCCGGATGAGCACGCCGGTGCGATCGCGGTCGAGCACCTCGACGCCCGCGATGCGCGGAAGCCACTGCTCGCTCGGCGCGTCGGCCTCCACCCTCCAGGTCGCGCCCCGGTCAGCGCCACGGAGTTCGTCGACGGTCCCGGACGCGACGATCCGCCCGTCCGCGATGATCGTGACGGCATCGCACAGCCGCTCGACGAGATCGAGTTGGTGGCTGCTGAACACGACCGGGACACCTCGGGCCGCCTGCTCGCGCAGGACGCCGCTCATGACGTCGACCCCGATCGGGTCCAAGCCGCTGAACGGCTCGTCGAGCACGAGCGCGATCGGATCGTGGACGAGCGCGGCACCGAGCTGGACCCGCTGCTGGTTGCCCAGCGACAGGCTTTCCACCCGGTCCTCCGCGCGCTCCTCGATGCCCAGGCGCGTCAGCCACGCCGCGACGGACTGCTGCGCCAACGCGCGACGCATGCCGTGCAGTTCGGCGAGGTACTGCAGGTGGTTGGCGACCCGCATCTTCGCGTAGAGCCCGCGCTCCTCGGGCCTGTAGCCGAACCGCGCGCGGACCTGGCGCGTGAGCGGGCGGCCGTCCAGGCGCACCTCGCCCGCATCAGGCGCGAGCACGCCGAGCACGATGCGCATCGTCGTCGTCTTGCCCGCCCCGTTGGGGCCGACGAAGCCCATGATCTGCCCGGGCGCGACGGCGAAACGCACGTCGTCGACCGCAACGCGGTCGCCGTACCGGCGGGTGAGACCGTCGAGCTCGAGCATCACCTCGGGCCTTCCCAGACGGCCCACGTCTCAACCGCTACATCGTCAGGATGATCTTCCCGAGCTTTCCGCCGGCCGCGAACCGCTCGTAGGCCGCGGCGACATCGGCCAGCCCGAAGGTGGCGGCCACGGGCACGCGCAGCGACCCGTCGGCGAAGCCCGGCAGCACCTCGGTCTCCATGCGCCGTGCGGTGAGCGCCTTCTCCTCGAGTGGGCGCGCGCGCAGCGTGGAGCCCATGATCGCGCCGCGCTTGCCCATCAGCGCGACGAGGTTCAGCTCGCCCTTCGCACCGGCGCCGACCCCGATGACGGCGATCCGGCCGCCGGTGTTCAGCGCCTTGACGTTCGCGCCGAGATTGGGGGCGCCCACGAGCTCGAGGATGACGTCGAACGGCCCGTGCTCCTCGAAGCCCTCGGGCTCCAGCACGTCGGCGGCGCCGAGCTCCCCGACCGCGTCGCGCAGGTCGGGGTTGCGCACCGTGGCCGTCACCCTCGCACCCGCGCGGCGGGCGAGCTGGATCGCGGCGGTCCCGACGCCGCCCGCCCCGCCGTGGACGAGCAGCCGCTCGCCCGGGCGCAGGCCGGCCTGGCTGAAGATCGCGTCGTGCGCGGTGGTGAAGACCTCGGGCAGGCCGCCCGCGTCCACGAGGTCGAGCCCGTCGGGCACCGGCATGAGCTGGCGCTCATGCACGACGGCCAGCTCGCCCTGTCCCCCTCCGCCGACGATGCCCATCACACGATCGCCCTCGGCAAACCGGCTGGCGCCCGGGCCGACGGCAGCCACGGTGCCCGCGAGCTCCAGGCCGGGGATGTCCGCCGGGGACCCGGGCGGCGCCGGATAGCGGCCCTTGCGCTGCAGCAGGTCGGCGCCGTTCAGCGCGGCGGCGACGACGCGGACGAGGACCTCGCCGGCGCCGGGCTCGGGATCGGGATGGTCGGCGACGACGACCTCGCCGTCGCGGATGGTGGCAGCTCGCATCCAGCGCGAGGCTAGTGGAAGGGGACCGCCGGCGGCGCGAGAGAGAGGTGGCGCACCGCCGGCGGAAGACGGGTCAGAACCGGCGTACGCCGGTCCAGGTCAACCGGGAAATGGGGAACCACGGTGGACGTCCCGCACCTGCGCTGTTCCTGCGAATCCGGCCAGGAAGCAGAATGACACGTCGTTCATATCAGACTGACGCCCCATTCCGCAAGCCGGGACGTGGACCCGCGGGCCATCGCGAGCGGGGCGAAGTCCGACCGGACGGCCGTAGCCGCGGCCCCGACCGGTCAGCGACGCTTGCCTCGGTGGAGCACGCGCCGACCCATCCCGTCGGGCGCCGCCAAGCAGCCGGCCCGCACCCCCGGGCCGGTGGCGCCGGGTGTCTCCCCAGGACGCCGGTGCCTCGTCAGGAGCTGGTGCCGTCCTCGCGGCGGCACCGGCTCGCTGCGAGCCTCGCTACCGTTGCCCGCGATGGAGCCCGATGCTGTCGAGATCCGCGTGCTCGGCTGTCTGCTCGAGAAGCAGCGCACGACACCCGATGCGTACCCGCTGACGCTCAATTCGCTACGCCTGGCGTGCAATCAGTCCACGAGCCGCGACCCGGTCGTCGACTACGACGAGTCGACCATCCGCGACGCGCTGCAGCATCTTGGGCAGCGACGCTGGACGCGGCTCGCGAGTGCCAGCCGCGCGCCGAAGTACCGCCATCTGCTCGACGAAGCGCTCGGCCTCGGCAGCGACCAGCTCGCGGTCCTGTGCGTGCTGATGCTCCGCGGCCCGCAGACGTTCAACGAGCTGCGCACCCGCACCCAGCGCCTGCACGACTTCGCGGACGAGCACGCGCTCGAGGTCACCATCGAAGGGCTGATGGCCCGCGAACTCGTCGAGCTCCTCCCGCGGCAGACCGGGCAGAAGGAGCAGCGCTACCGCCAGCTCCTCGGCGCCGAGGAGGTCTGGCACGCCGAGCCGGTGACGCCCGCCGCGCCGGTCGCGCGGCCTGCGCCGGTCGCGCCGCCCGCGCCCGTGGCCGATGCGACCTCCGAGCGCCTCGCCCGCCTCGAGGACGAGGTCGCCGCCCTGCGCCGGGAGCTCGCCGAGCTTCGCGCGGAGCTCGGGGCGTGACCCGTGCCGGCGCCGCGC
>SYBY01000147.1 GCA_005788585.1 Actinomycetota bacterium
GCGGCGGCGGCGAGCAGCGCGGCGGCGTTCATCGCCGCCCACAGCGCCTGGGGCGGCAGCAGCGGCTCCATGGCGGCGTCGAGGGCGGCCGGGGCGCGGTCGCGTGCCGCAGCGCGCAGCAGCGCCGGAGTGCTGTGGCGCAGTTGCGAGGCGCGCCCGCTCTCCCAGCGCTGTTCCTGGCTGTGGGCCGCGGCAGCGGTGACGGGCATGTCCGAGCGCACGTGCGTCTCGCCCGCGAAGGCGACCCGCTCGCCGGCTGCGACGAGCCGCAGGTGGTACTCGCGGTCCTCGGCGAAGGAGAACGCGTCCCAGGGGTGGCGCTCCAGGACGTCGCGGGCGAACGCCATGCCGGTTCCCAGCAGGCCGCTGGACGCGCCGAGCCGGCTCCGCCCTGCCGAGCGCACCGTGTTCTCCAGCGCGAAGCCGGCGTAGCGCAGCGCCGCCTGCTGCGAGGCGGCAGGGTTCGCGACGCGGTAGTCGGCCTGGACGATGCGCGCGCCCGAGCGCAGCCGTGCGTCGAAGCGGACGAGCAGGTCGGCGGCGGGCAGGCAGTCGGCGTCGAGGAGGACGATGGCGTCGGCACCGGGGAGCACCTGGGGCAGCGCCCAGGCCAGCGCGTGACCCTTGCCGCGCCGCTGTGGGTCGGCGCGCTCGAGGACCTCGGCGCCCGCGGCCCGCGCGACGTCGGCGGTGCTGTCGGTGCAGTTGTCGGCCACCACGACCACCCGGCGCAGCGGTCCTGGGTACTCCTGGCCGAGCACCGCGGCGACGGTCGGGGCGAGCCCCGCCTCCTCGTCATGGGCGGGGACCACCACGACGAATCGCGTGTGTGGGTCGCCGGCGAGCTGCGGCGGGCGCGCCGGGGCGGCAGCGGCCGCGAGGAGCGCGAGGCGGTATGCGCCGACGAGGGCGGACGGGCCGAGCAGGGCCGCGGCGAGCGCTGCGACGGGCGTGGGCGGGGCGGTCACGGCGGCGGATGCTACGGCGTTCGGGCCGCATCGGGCGTGCGGGAAAGCCCTGCAAGACGCGCAGTTCCTGCCTCCAACAGCCATCCAACACGCACCGAACAGCCGACCAACTCCGGTGACCTACCTTCCGGCGCATCCGCAGGGTCCCCCGCGACGAACGAGTTCCCCGCATGCCCATCGACAGCACCGTCGTCACCCGCCGGTTCGCACGGCCGCGACCCGTCGGCGACGCCGCCGCGCGATCCGCGTCGCGCTTCCATCGCGACGCGACGATCCAGCCGATCGAGCCGCGGGAGACGATCATCCGTGAGGTCGAGGCGGCGAAGGCCGGCGACCGCGAGGCGCTCGGGTCGCTGTACCTCCGCTTCAAGGACAACGTCTACGGCTACGTCTGCAGCATCGTCCGCGACGAGCACGAGGCCGAGGACGTCACGCAACAGGTGTTCGCCAAGATGCTCCGGGTCCTCGACGCGTACGAGCCGCGTGGCGACGTCCCGTTCTCCGGCTGGCTGCTGCGCGTCGCGCGCAACGCGGCGATCGACCACCTGCGCGAGCGGCGGCCGGTCCCGCACGAGCAGCTCGACGAGGTCGGCGTCATCTCGCTCGACGGCCACCTCACCGGTCTGGCGCTGCACGCGGCACTCCGCGAGCTGCCCGAGGATCAGCGGCGCGTCGTGGTCATGCGCCACATCGTGGGCCTGAGCCCGCCGGAGATCGCCGATCGGCTCGGGCGGACCGAGAGCGCCATCCACGCGCTGCACCACCGCGGACGCCAGCGGCTGTGCACCGAGCTCCGCGCGACCCAGACCGTCCCCGTCAGCGCCCGCGCGGCGACGGCGGGCTGAGCGCGTGGCGACGAGCGTGACTCCGGCGCCCAGCGCCGGGACGACGAACGGCACGCGCCCGTCGGGCGTGATCCGCCCGGTGTTCCTGCTGTCGGCGCCGCGCAGCGGCTCGACCCTCGTGCAGCGGGTGCTCGCCGCGCATCCCGGGGTCGAGACGGCGTCCGAGCCGTGGCTGCTGCTGCCGCTCCTCGGCACCCAGCGCGCCGACCTGCCGCAGAGCGGGTCCTGGCAGCGCGTCGCGGCGCACGCGATCGGCGACTTCGCCACGACGCTCCCGCACGGCGGGGCCGACATCGACGCCGCCCTGCGCGACGCCGCCCTCACGCTGTACCGCGGTGCCGCCGGGCCGCAGGCGACGCACTTCCTCGACAAGACGCCCGGCTACTCGATGATCGTCGACGACATCGCCCGCGTCTTCCCCGACGGTGTCCTCCTCTTCCTGTGGCGCAACCCGCTCGGGGTCCTCTCGTCCATCGTCGAGACGCTGGACGGCGGGCGGTTCCGGCCGTCGCGCCAGAGCCTGACGCTGTTCGACGGCCCGGCGCGCATGGTCGCGGCCGCCGAGCGCCTCGGGGACCGGGCGGTCAGCGCGCGCTACGAGGATCTCGTCACCGGCGAGCACGCGGCGTGGCGCCGGCTGACCGACGCCATGGGCATCGAGCTCGATCCCGCGGCGCTCGAGCAGTTCACGAGCGTGCGGCTGACCGGCTCGCTCGGTGACCCCACGGGCGTGCACCGCTACGACGCGCTGAGCACCGAGCCTCTGCAGAAGTGGCAGGCGACGCTGTGCAACCCGGCCCGCCGGGCGTGGGCGCGGCGCTGGCTGCGCTGGCTGGGCCGCGAGCGTCTCGCGGTCATGGGCTACGACCTGGACGACCTTCTGCGCACCCTCGACGCGCTCCCCGGCTCGGGGCCGGGCGACGCGACGGGCCTGGGCCGCGATCTCGCCGAGATGGCGGGATCCATGGGCCGCGAGGTGCTGCGCGCC
>SYBY01000148.1 GCA_005788585.1 Actinomycetota bacterium
CCGTTGTTCTCCAGCTTGTAGGCGATGCCGGCCTCGTCGAGCGCCGCGGTGGCCTTGGCGGTGTCGCTCGGGTCGACGCCGTTGATGACCGTGACGTAGCTCGGCGCGGTCGCCATCCGGAAGAGGATGAACATCATGACGAGCCCGACGAGGAGGGAAGCGCCGAGAATGGCCTTGCCCCTGGTGGGCATGGACTGGAGGACGGAGAGCACAGTGGGACCTCGGGAGGGGACGAGCTAGACCTGCGTGCGGAGGACTTCCTGGAGCGCGGTCACACCGCGTTCGCGAAGCTGTGTTGCGAGCTGCATGGAGAGCTTGGCCTTCTCGACCGCCATGATCACGGCGGTCGGATCCTCGGCCTGGCCGGTGGCGAGCGCCTGGGCCTGCGTCGACGCCTCTTCCTGCAGACCCTGGAGGTTGGAGATCTGCTTGCCGAGCATGTCGCCGAAGCCCTCGGACTTCGACGACGCGAGGGTCGTGCCATCGGCGTCGGTCGTGAGCGGCTCGATGCGGCCGACGCCCTCGAGCTGCCACTCGGGACCGGTCGTCATGAAGGAGGGGTCGATGGCCATCAGCCGCGGAGGAGGTCGACGGTCTTGGTGAACATCTGCTTGGCCGTCTGCATCGCGTTGACGTTCGCCTCATACGAGCGCGACGACGCGATGAGGTCGACCATCTCGGTCACCGGGTTGACGTTCGGCAGCGAGATGTAGCCGTCGTCGTCGGCGTCCGGGTGGCCCGGGTCGTAGACGCGGCGGTTGGGCGTCGGGTCCTCGGAGACCTCGACGACCTTCACGCCCTGCGGCGGGCCCTGCGTGCGGGCGCGCGCACCGACCTCGCTGCTCAGGACGCTGGAGAAGCTCGAACCCTCGGCCTGCAGGGTGACCTCCTGGCGGCGGAACGGCTGACCGTCGGCGCCGCGCGTGGTCTGCGCGTTCGCGAGGTTGTTCGCGACGACATCCATCCGCGTGCGCTCGGCCGACAGGCCCGACGCGGAGACGTTGAGTGCATCGAACATGCCCATGGCTACTGACCCGTGATGGCGGAACGCATGATCTGGACGCGCACCTTCATGATCTGGACGAGGGCGTCGTACTCGAGGGCGACCTGCGCCATCGTGGACTGCTCCTTGTCGATGTCGACGTTCGAGCCGTCACCGCGCACCGGCGCGGTCCGGTCGACGTCCGGGCTGAACTGCACCGACTTCAGGGAGGACTTGCCGCCGGACATGGCGGAGCCGAGCGCGTCGTGGAACTCCACGTCGCGCCGGCGATAGCCGGGGGTGTTCGCGTTCGCCAGGTTCTCCGCGACCGTGCGCTGACGCAGGCTGACGCCTTGCGAGGCGCGCTCGAGCGCGAGTTGGGTGGTGTCGAAGAGGTCCATGCGTGGAGGGACTGCATGGCCCGGATCCTTGGGCGAACTCTCGCCCCATCCATGGGGCGCACCCGGTGAGTCGGCGGGTGCGCCGGTGACTTGAGGGGCGACCTGGACGTTCGGTCGATGTCAGGCGCCGCGCGAGCCCGCTCAGCGCGGGCAGGGCATGCGGCTCGGCGCGGAGCCGAGCTTGACGCACCCGCGGCCGACGCCCTTCCAGCCGTTGACGCGACCGTTGGCGCCGCGCGTGAACGCGATCACGAGATAGGTGCCGCGAATCTGGCGGCTGGCGACGGTGACCTGCAGGCGCAGGCCGCGCGTCGAGACCCGGATCCCGGGCCGGATGCGGACGTTGGTCGACCCCGCCGCGTTGGCCCGGGCGCGCCACGACCCGCGGCAGCCCGCGCGACAGGTCACGTGGACGGTGGCGTCGGCGGGCAGGCCGCCGGGCAGCGACGCCGCGTTGAGCTGCAGCGGGGACAGCTTGCCGTTGCGGCGCGTCTGCGACAGCGAGAAGAGCGGGGTGATCTTGCCGAGCTGCGCCAGGCGCGGCGGTCGGCACCCGATCGACGACGCGCCGGACGCCGTCGGGCCGGCGTCCCCGATGAGCGTCGCCTGCAGCGACCAGGCGCCGTTCGGGCAGAGCGTGCTGCGCACCCAGTCGGCATTGGGGTCCTGCCCGCCGAGGCGCAGTTGCAGCGACTGCAGGTCCTCGCCGCGGACGACGGCCGGGAGTCCCATGGTCAGCGCCCGCTGGGACTCGTCGAGCGAGGCCGTGGTGACCTCCACGAGCGTCGGGAGCGGCGCGTTCTCGATGCGGATCGCCATCACACTGGGCGACAGGGTGAACGCCCGCAGGGCGTAGCTCCGGCTCGCCGTCTCCAGCCTGCCGTCGCCGACCTCCGAGCCCGGCGGGCAGGACGCGGGCGACGAGCGGACCGTGGCCTCCGCGCATGACGGACCGGAGGCGCCGAGCTGGAGCCCCTCGCCGACGGCGAACGTCACACCGCGCGGCACCCGGGTGCCCGGGCCGTCGGCTGAGACGAAGACCGTGAGCACCGTGCCCACGGGCGCGCCGGAGGAACCCGCGATCGCGTCGGCGACCGTGCCCTCGACGGTGAGCGCGGATGCCGGCGCGACAGGGAGCACGCACGCGGCAAGGATGGACGGCACGGCGGCGCGGAGCAGGCGGCGCCGGCGCGCAGGGCGGCCGGGGAACATCGCACGCCAGGCTACAAAGTCCGGCGGGAGACCTCCAGACGGCCTACGCCGCGTGGTTGAACGAGGCCGCCGCGCTGGCGGCGGCGACCGGGGCGTACCCGGCGGCCGCGCTGCGGCCCTGCCGGACGCCCTGCAGCTCGCGCAGGATCTCGGCCTTCTGCTCCTCCAGCCCGCGGGTGGCCTGGAGATGCAGCTCGAACGCACGGCGCAGCAGCGGCTCGGCACCGGCCGGGTCGGGCCCGTGCAGCTCCGCGAGTCGCAGACCGAACTCGTCCTGGGTGTGGACCAGCTCGTCCCAGCGCTCGGCGTCGATGTGGGCGCAGACGGACTCGGCGAGGGTGACCAGCGCGCGGTACGGGGCGAGGTCGTCCATCACGCACCCGCTCCGGCGCCCGCTCCGGCGATCTCGGCCCACGCCTCACGCAGGTTCGTCAGCAGGCCGATGACCTGCTGGATCTTCTTCGGGTCGCGGTGGATGCGCGACGCGATGAGCTCCGAGCGGCAGAAGATGTAGATGGACTGCAGGCGCTGGCTGATCTCGCCGACGTCCATGTTCAGGGTCGAGATGAGCTCTTCGAGGATGGCCTCGGCGCGCTGCATCCGATCGTTCGTCTGGGCGACCGAACCTTCCTCCATCGCGATCTCCGCCTGGCGGAGGAACCGGATGGCACCGTCGTACAGCATCACGACGAGCTGGCCCGGCGATGCGGTGAGGACGCTGTTCTGGCGGTACGCCTGGGGTGTGGCGTAGGGGTTCATCGCTCCGTGGGGATCGGGGGGGTCATCAGGACGAGGACGGCAGGCCGGCGAGCGCGCTCGCGAGCGAGCTGCCGATCGAGTTCTGGCGGGCGAGCATGGTCTCCATGACCTCGAACTGCTTGCGCAGCCGCTGTTCCTTGAAGACCAGGCGGTCGTCGAAGCGCTCGATCGAGTCCTTGATGCGGCGCAGCTCGGAGTCCGTCTCCGTGCGGCGGTTGGACAGGACGCCGCCGGTCTGGGTGATCGGGTCGATCAGCGTCTCGAAGCGCTGGGCCAGACCGTTGGTGCCGGAGACGCCGCCGAGGAGCTTGCGCACGTCGGTGGGGTTCGCGTCGAACGCGGCGTTGAACTTCGCCTCGTCGAAGACGAGCTTGCCGGCCAGGGAGTCCTGGTTGATCGTCGCGGAGGCCGCGCCGGTCGTGATGCCGATCTCGGCGAGCTGGTCGAGGTCGCCGTTCGTCAGGCCGTCCATCGCCGAGCTGATCGCGTTGCGCATGCTCGCTTGCAGGCTGCGCAGCCCGTTGTCCGCGTACAGCGACCCCTTCCGGGCGTCCGCGGCGCTCGCCGGATCGGTGATCTTCCGCTCGCCCGTGAGGTTCTTCACCGTGTCGACCACGGTGTTGTAGGCCTCGATGAAGCCCTTGAGCTTCTCGATGATCTTCGTCTTGTCCGCGGTCGGCGAGCTGACCGTGACGCTGACCGGGCTGGTCGTCAGCGCCTTCAGCGTGACGTCCACGCCGGGCACCGCCGTCGAGATCGTGTTCTTCGAGGACGTCTGCAGCACGCCGCCGTCGACGCGGTACTGCGCATCGGTGCCCAGCTTCTCGCTGTCCTGCGAGAGCGCCGCGGCCGTCCAGCCGAAGGTGCTCGCCGCGCCCGTCGCGGTGCTCGAGACGACGAGCTTGCCGCCCGCGTTGACCGCGATCACGCCGGTGTCGGGCTGGCCGTTGATGGCCAGCACCGTCTCGTCGAGCGTCATCCCCGCGGTGATGTTCACGTTCGCCGACCCGAAGGTCCACGTCTCGTCCGCAGCGGGCGGGGTGTAGGTGAAGGTGCGCTGTGACGAGCTCGCGAGGCCGAGGACCTCGATGCTCGTGGACCCCGTGCCGGCGCCACCGGTGCGCGTGGCGGAGATCTTCGTGCTGTCGGAGACGTCGACGGTCTGCTGCGGCGTCCACAGGGACGACAGCTTGAAGTCCTGTGCGCGGAACTTCAGCGTGTTGAGCTTGCTCGTGACGTCCGCGAGGTTGTCGGTCCGGGCCTGGGTGTTGGCCTGGCGGTACTCGAGCTTGGTGCGGCCCACGCGCTCGAGCTGCATGAGCTGGGAGATCATCGTGCCCGTGTCGAGCCCCGATGACAGTCCGTTGAGTGCAATACCGGCCATGGCGAATCCTTTGAGGGGGTGGTGCTACGCGGCGGTGTCGGGGTCGGTGGCGTCGACGATGTCGCGCAGCGAGATCGGGCGCACGACGTTGCCGTCGGTGTCCACGAGGTCGGCGACGACGCGGCCGTCGAGGTTGTGCGTCTGGAACCGGACGTGCTGATCACGCGCCTGGAGGTCTTCGTACAGCCGCGCGGCGGCCTGGACCTCGTCGAGGACGTGCGACGGAATCTCGGTGTCGCGGGCCCGGCGAGCGGCGCGCGCCGCCTCGAGGACGCCGGCGTCGTACACCTTCGCGAAGGCCTCCCCCGCGGGTACGTCTGCCGTCTTCGGCCGTGCGGGCAGCGGCGTGACCGGCTGCGGGGCTTCCGTGCCGATCTTCGCGTCGCGCCCCACTGGTAGGACGTGAAAGCTCATGCTCGATCCTCCTGGACGATCTCCCTGCCCATCCATGGGCCGGGGCTGCGCGCTCCCTGTAGCGCGCTGCTGGTCGGAGAATCGGCGTCTCAGGACAGCCCTTGAGGGATGTACTAGTACGGCGGCCACGTGTTCGAGGCACGGAGCATCGTGTGCTAGCGCGGCAGTCACGCGCAGTCCTGCCGCTGGGACGTGCGAGCGCAGCGAGCACTCCCGGCCGTATGTGAGCGCGCAGCGCGAGTCATACGGCAATCAGTTCGAGGATCTTCGCGGCCACCGGGTTGGTGGGCTCGATGCGGCGGACCTCTTCGACGAAGGTCGCGGCGTCGTCGTTCATGCCGCGCATGGCCGCGACCTGCGCCAAGCCGAGGAGCGCGGGCACGTCGGCGCCGGCCTCCTGGACGACGGCGACCCACTCGTCGGCGGCCGACTCGAGGAACCCGCGGCGCAGGTACATGGTGGCCAGGCGCTCGTGGCGCTCGCGCCACGGCAGGGCGACGGACTCGACGATCGGCAGGAGCTCGCCGAAACGCTCGAACGCCTCCAGGCGCAGGAGTGCCTCGAGCATCGTCAGCCCGGACGCCGCCGAGGCGGCGGGGAGTGACGGCGGAGCGGGCGTGCCGTCCCGGCGCGCGCGCCAGGCCAGCAGCACCTGGAGGTCGGGGTCGGGCAGGCCGGCGTCGCGAGCGCGCTGGAGCGCGGCGTCCAGCGCGTCAGCGAGCGCGTCATGCTCCTCGTCGGCGAGCAGCGCGAAGCAGATGGTCCGGGCCGCGGCGGCGCCCCAGTCCGAGTCCGGTCCGAGCGGGTCGACGGCGTCGGCGGCCTCCGTCAGCTTGCCCTGCGACAGCAGCGTCTCGGAGAGCGCGAGGCGCAGCGGGGGGTTGTCCGGCTGCGAGTCGAGAGCCTCGCGCAGCTGCGCCTCGGCCAGCTCGGCGGCGCCGCGCTCGTGCAGCGGGACGGCCAGCATGAAGCGGGCGGCGGCGCTGAGGTGCCCGTCGGCCTCGACGGCCTCGACGACGGCCTCGGGCTCGCCGCCGCGGAGCAGCATGACCTCGGCCAGCGGCTCGACGGCGGACAGGAACTGCGGGTACGCGCTGCGCACGTCGAGCAGCAGCCGCTCGGACTCCTCGAGGTTGCCCCGGGAGCGCTCGAGGTCGGCCAGCGACGTCTGCGCGAGGAACGAGCCGCAGCCGACGGTGGCCGAGTAGTTGCTCGGCGCGTCGCCCATCTCGATGCAGGTCCGCAGGTATGCGGCCGACCCGTCGATGTCGCCGAGCGCCCGCGTCGCGTGCGCCTGCTCGAGGACGATGTCGGTGAAGCCCGGCAGGATCGCGAGGACCTCGTCGCCCTTGGCGATGCACTCCTCGAAGCGGGTGTTGATGCGCAGCGACTGCACGTAGCGCGCGCAGCACGACGGCACGAAGCCGTAGCTCAGCATCTCCGGGTCGTCCTGCAGCTTCGCCCACGCCCGCTCGAAGTGCTCGAGCGCCTTGGCCTGCTCGCCGGCGCCGGAGTACTCCGAGCCGAGGTTGTAGTGGTGGAACGCGGTGTCCACCCCCTCCTCGCTCTGCTTGAGCAGGAGGTCCAGGTTGCGGCGGGACTTCTCCTTGGCGTCGCGGACGACGCCCAGGTAGCCGTAGTGCTCGACGCGCACGTCGGTGATCTCGGTGCGCTCGGGCAGCCAGCCCGGCAGGTTC
>SYBY01000149.1 GCA_005788585.1 Actinomycetota bacterium
GAGGGCGTCGAGACCGAGGCGCAGCTCGACCGCCTGAAGGAGCTCGGCTGCCAGTACGCCCAGGGCTTCCTGCTCGACCGGCCCCTGCCGCCGGACGAGCTGGAGGCGCGGCTCAGGGCTGCAGGCTGAACGGCGGGTAGCGGTCGGTCACGAGCAGCAGCGCGTAGGACACCACGCGCACGTACCAGCGCTGCACGCCGACCACGAAGTCGAACGCGCCCTTCGGGTAACGGCCCGTGAAGAGGATCGCGAACCACGCGAAGACGATCACGAAGAACGCCGCGATCCCCAGGAAGAACAGCACGATGTAGTGCGGGATCGCGAGGAACCACTCCACGAGCGGCAGGAAGCGGTTGAGCTCCTGCTTGGCGTCCACCTCCGGGACGTGCAGCGCGACGGACTGCGCCTCGTCCGTCGACGGGTACTGGTCGTTCTGCAGCGCGACGTAGACGTGGACCCGCAGCCCGAAGCCGAGCAGCTGCCGGTTCCACTCCTGCCACCACAGCGGGAACTTCTCGCGAAACACGATCATCAGCAGCGGGCCGCCGAAGAGGATCCCTCCGGCGGCCGCGCCGTACGTCGTCGTCCCCTCGTAGGTCGACGACCAGGTCGCGCCGCTGACCGTGCCCAGCACGATCGCGATGGGGATGACGGTGAAGATCCGGAAGAACGTCGTCAGGCGGTTGAGCTCGCGGTCCGGATAGGCCACGTCGTACGTCACGGGGTACGGCTCGGGGGGCATGAACGACCTCCACGTCTGTCGGGGGCAGGCGACATCCTCCCGCCCGCCCCCGACGGCGTGTCTCACCGGGCCGGGACCGGCTCCAGCTCGGCCTGCGGGACGATCCGCTGCATCCAGGCGGGCATCCACCACGTCCGGCTGCCCATGAGCTGCATGACCGCGGGGACGAGGACCATCCGGATGATCGTCGCGTCGACGAGGATCGCCGTCGCCATCCCGACGCCGATCAGCTTCAGGAACACCTCGTCGCTGAGGACGAACGCCCCGAAGACGGCGACCATGATCGCCGCGGCTGCCGTGATGACGCGGGCCGTGCCGGCCACGCCCTCGGTGATCGCGCCCCGGGCGTCGCCGTCACGCAGCCACGCCTCGCGGATGCGGGAGAGCAGGAAGACCTCGTAGTCCATGCTCAGCCCGAACAGGATCGCGAACATCATCACCGGGATGAACGGCGGGACGGGCGTGGGGTTGTCGATCCCGACGAGCTGCCCGAGCGTTCCGCCTTCGGCGACGAGCGCGACGACGCCGTACGCCGCGCCGACGCTCAGCAGGTTCATCGCCGCGGCCTTCACCGGGATGAGGACCGACCGGAACGCGACGAGGAGCAGCAGCGACGAGAGGCCGACGACGCCGCCGATGAACAGCGGCAGCCGCGACGCCGTGACCTCGGACTGGTCGACGGTGCTCGCCGTGAACCCGCCGACGTAGGCCTCCAGGCCGGGGGCGGCGGCGACCTCGTCCCGCAGATCGGCAACGAGGTCCTCGGTCGCCGTGGACTGCGGTGAGCTCGCAGGCTGGACGCTGAGCAGCGCGGTGTCCTTCGCGTCGTCGAGGACGGGGGCGGACACGGCGGCGACGCCGTCGGTCGAGGCGATCTGCGTGCGCAGCTGCGTCACGGCGCCCGCTCCGTCGCCCTCGCCTCCGGTCAGGTCGGCGACGACCAGCAGCGGGCCGTTCGCCCCTGCGCCGAACCCGTCGGCGATCATGTCGTAGGCCTGCCGCGTCTCGCGCTCGGCCTGGTCGTTGCCCGCGTCGGGGAACCCGAGCCGCAGGCCGGTCACCGGCAGCGCGAGCGCCGCGACGGCGAGCAGGCCGACGGCGAGGGCGGCCCACGGCCGGCCCTGCACGAGCCCGCTGAACCGGGCCGCGAACGCGCCGTCGCTGTCGCTGCCGCGCCGCACGCCGGGGATGTGCAGGCGCTCGATGCGGCGGCCGGCCAGCGCGAGCAGCGCGGGCAGGAGCGTCAGCGAGGCGAGCATGACGGTGAGCACCGCGAGGCTCGTGGCCAGCGCGACGCCGTAGAGGTACGGCAGGCCCATGAGGAACAGACCGAGCATCGACACGACCACGGTGGTGCCGGCGATGAGGACCGAGCGGCCGGCGGTGGAGACGGACTCGACGATCGCGTCGCGGGGCTCACGGCCGGCGGCGAGCGCGGAGCGGTAGCGGGTGACGATGAGCAGCGCGTAGTCGATGCCGACGCCGATCCCGACCATCGCCGCGACCTGCTCGGACCACTCCGGCGTGTCGACGACCGCCGCGAGGACCGTGATGAGCGCGCCCGCGACGCCGATGCCGAAGAGCGCGGTCAGCATCGGCAGGCCCGCGGCGACCACGGAGCCGAAGGTGACGAGCAGGATCACGAGCGCCAGCAGCAGGCCGATGCCCTCCGAGGAGATCGCGCCCTGCTCGGACTCCTCCATGACCTGGCCGCCGAGCGCCATCTCCACGCCGGATCCGGCGCCGCGCTCGGCGATCGCGACGAGCTCCTCGCCACTGGCCTCCGCGACGTTCGCGGGCCGGTCCTCGAGGGGCACGCGCACGACCGCGGTGCGCCCGTCGGGCGAGCGATCGGCCGTCGCCGCGGTCACACCGTCACCTACCCGGTCGAGACTCTGCAGCTCGGCGAGGACGGTGTCCATCTGCCGGTCGGCGGTCGCGGTGCTCGTGCCCGCGGTGGTCTGCCAGACGACGTCGAGCGTGTTCGCCGACCGCTCGGGGAACCGCGCGTCGAGCAGCTCCTCGGCGGCGTTCGAGTCCGACCCGGGCGTCGCGTAGTTCGCGCTCCATTCACCGGCGATGCGCGGGGCCAGTGCGACCACCGCGACGAGGGTTGCCACCCAGATGCCGATGACGACCGCGCGGCGGCGGGCGATCGCTCCGGCGAGGCGGCCGAGCGGGCTCGGGGGGATCGGTGGAGGAGCTGAAGCGGGTGAGGCGGGCATGGCGGTCTGCCTTCCTGGGGAGGAGGTGATGTTGCAGCGGAAATGGTTACCGCGTCAACTGTTGCTCCGGCAAGACAACCATCTGAGGATTGCGTTGTCAACCGTTTCCGCTACAATTTCTGACACGATGGGTGATCACCTCAAGACGCCGGCCTTCCTCGCCTTCTACGGCCTGCTCCAGGTCGAAGCGCGGACCATCGACCGGATCGCCCCGGTCCTCGAGGCCCGGACAGGGCTCCCGATGGGCTGGTATGAGGTCATCGCGTGCCTCGTCGGCGCGCCCGAAGAAGGCCGTCGCATGAACGAGCTCGCCGACGAGCTGCTCGTCTCCCGCGGCGGCGCCACGCGGCTCGTCGCGCGGATGGAGGACGCCGGCCTGGTCGAGCGGATCACCCCGCCCGAGGACCGGCGCGCGACCTACGCCCGCCTGACCGACGCCGGTCGCGAGGCCGAGGTGACGGCGTCGCCGGTGCTGCTCGAACTCGTCGAGGAGCAGTTCGGGCGCCACCTCGACGAGGACGACCTGGCCGCGCTCGCGCGCATCTCCGCCAAGCTCCTGCGCTCCACGGGCGAGAACTGCGTGTGGCTGGACATGGCCGCCGCGGCGGGCGTGGCCGGCGCTACGCCGGAATGATCTCGTCGGCCGCGATCGCGCCCGGCCCGGCGGTGATCTCGACCTCGCGCAGCCCGACGTCCGCGCCGCAGCGGGTGCAGCGCCGCCGGTCGTCGAGTTCCCCGCCGCACGCGCGGTGGGTGAAGATCCTCGGCGGTCCCTCCGGCGCGTAGTACCGGTCGCCGTAGTGGGCGAGCGCCATGACGGTCGGCCACAGGTCGCGGCCCTTGTCGGTCAGCCGGTACTCGTATCGCGCCGGGCGCTCCTGGTACTGCCGGCGTTCGAGCACGCCCTCCTCGACCAGGCGGCCGAGCCGGTCGCGCAGGACGTTGCGGGCGATCCCCAGTCGCGACTGGAAGCGGTCGAAGCGCCGCACGCCGAGGAAGGCCTCGCGCAGGATGAGCAGCGTCCAGCGCTCGCCGACGAGCTCGAGTGCTCGGGCGATCGAGCAGTTCTGGCCCTCGTACGTGTTCGGGAGCATCCCATCCATGCTACCCGGAAGGTTGCGTGAAGCAACCCCCTAGCCGGGGGTGGCGGCGGGTGGCGCCGTCACGGTCCCGGCGCCACGCGCGCTCCGGGCGGCGATCACGCCGCCGACGGCCGCACACGCCGCGCCCATCCAGAACGCCTCCGGGTACCCCGACGCCGCGGCCACCGCGCCCGCGAGCGGGCCGCCGAGCCCGACACCGATGTCGAAGAACGCCGTGAAGGCGCCGAGCGCGACGCCGCGCTGACGCTCGTCGACCCGGCTGACCACCGCGAGCGCCAGGGCGGGGAACAGCAGGGAGAAGCCGGCGCCCATGACCAGCGCGCCGGCGAGGGCGACCCCGAAGCTCTCCGCGAGCGCCAGGATCGCCATGCCGATCGCCTCGGCGGCGAATGCCACCGCGGCGGTGGGCGCCGCGCCGAAGCGGTCCGGCGCACGGCCCGCGAACAGCCGGGTCAGGACGACCGCGGCGGCGAACGCCGTGAAGACGGTGGCGCTGTGCGCGACATCGCGGGCGTCCAGATGCAGGACGACGAAGCCGGCCATCGTGCCGAAGCCGATGTTCGCCAGCGCCAGGGCGACGCCGGGCGCCACGGCCTCCCGCGGCAGCGAGAACCCCGGCTGGCTCGCCGCGGGCACCTTGACGTGCGGGTCCTTCAGCCGCACCGCGAGGGCCGCGCCCGCCAGCGGCAGGCCCGCGGCGAGGAGCCAGACCGCGTCGTAGGAGGCGGCGTCGTACACGGCCTGCCCGAGCACGCTGCCGACGCTCAGCCCGCCCCACACCGCGATGCCGAAGAGCCCGATCGTCTGTCCCCGCCGGTCCGCCGGCGCGAGGTCGACGACCCAGGTCACCGCTGCGGTGAAGAGCCAGCCGTCGCCGATGCCCACCACGAGGCGGGCGAACACGAGCCACGCCACCCCGCCGGGGACGAGGAGCAGCGCGCCCGAGACGGACATCAGCAGCAGGCCGGCGAGGACGACGGGCTTGCGGCCGTAGAGGTCGGCGAGCCGGCCGGCGACGGGCCGCCCGACGACCGCCGAGATCGCAAAGGCGCCGATGACGATGCCGACGGCGACGTCGCCGCCGCCGACGGGCCCCTTGACGTAACGCGGGAGCACCGGGAGGACCGCGCCGATCGCGAGGAACCCGAGCAGGGTGGCGAGCCAGACGCCGAACGCGGCGCCCATGACCGGGTGCCGGCGCATCGCGGTGGCGATCCTTCCGCTGCTCGCACCGGCCTCCATCGGGTGGAGGCTAGCCCCGGCCGCCCGCGCGGAGGGGTGCCCGGTGCAGCGCCTCCGAGACAGATACGGTTGACCCATGACCACGACGTCCGCGGCCACGGATGGGCTCGCCGTGCGGGACCGCCTCATCGGCGGGCTCGCCCACGCGCTCGAAGAGCGCCGCCTGGTCGACGTCACGATGAACGACATCGTCCGTCACGCGCGCACGTCGAAGCGCACCTTCTACGAGCACTTCGCCGACACGGAGGCGTGCTTCGTCGCGCTGTACACGCAGGCGTGCGACGGCCTCGCGGCCGCGCAGGCCCGGGCGCTCGATCCGGCGATGCCCGTCGACGAGCTGATCACCACGCTCTCCCGGGTCTATCTCGCGTACATGGCCGCCGGGCCGGCGATCGCGCGGGCGGCGCTCAGCGACATCGTCGCCGGCGGCGACGCCTGCCTGGCCGCGCGGCGCCAGCAGCACGAGCGGTCGGCGCGGGACATGCGCGAGCTCTTCGCGCGCGCGGCCGAGCTGC
>SYBY01000150.1 GCA_005788585.1 Actinomycetota bacterium
GATTTAGGCGACTATGGTTTAGACAACGTTCCAAACTACTATTATTTGCCTACGCAATACGCAGGAAAAATACGAATTAATGTAGTAGCAAATTTCACAGTTAATTACACAAATTTAGTAACAAGCACAATAACAACTTTGACATGTGCGCGTCGATCCGCGAGCGCGTGAGGGCGAGGCGCCCCGCTCGGGCCCGGACGCCGGCCCCACTGATCCGCACCTGCTCGAGGCGGGCATCGGCGCCGGGGACGAGGTCGGCCCCGAGCGCCCCGTCGGCGACCGCGACGTCGAGCGCCGAGCCGCGCACGGCCGCCCCGTCGAGCAGTTCCACCGCCGTGCCAGCCACCGCGGGCCCCAGCGCAGGCGTGACCGCGATGTCGTCGGCGACACCCGCGAGACGCACCCCGATCCCGCCGCGTGTCCCGGGCGTCCGCACGGTGAGGCCGCGCGCCGTGGACTGCGGGTCGGCGAGCGCCACCGTCGCGTTCGAGCCCCCGCCCGGAACGACCAGCGTCGCGTCGCGGCCCGCGCCGACGAGCTCGACCGCGTTCCCCGCCTCGAACCTCGCCCCCTCGTGGACCCCCGGGCCGATGAGGATCGTGTCGCGGCCGGCAGGCCCGCCGGCCGCGAGCGCGGCCTCCGTGAGCGACGCGAGCTGCGTGTCGGCCGGGCAGCGCGGATCGCCCACGCAGAACGTGGCCGCTGAGGCGTCGCCCGACCGCCCCAGGACGGCGAAGGCGACCAGGAGCCCCGTGGCGATCCGCCACCCGATCACCTGGCCGACGGTACCACCGGGAACCCGCGCCCGGTGCCGCCGTCGCGGGCCTATGTGCCCTGCTCCCAGGAGGTCAGGTACGCCTCCTGAGCGGGCGTGAGCGTGTCGATCTCGATACCGAGCGACGCGAGCTTCAGACGGGCGATCTCACGCTCGAGCTCCGCGGGGACGGCGAGGACCCGGGGCTCGAGGGTGCCCGCGTGGCGCACGAGATACTCGGCGGCGAGCGCCTGCCCGGCGAACGCGAGATCCATGACGGCGGCGGGGTGACCCTCCGCCGCGGCGAGGTTGACGACCCGCCCGTGGGCCAGGAGATGCAGCCGCCGCCCGTCGTCGAGGACGTGTTCCTCGACCTGCGGGCGCACCTCACGCGGCGGGCGAACCGCAGCCTCGCGGAGCTCCGGAAGGTTGATCTCGACGTCGAAGTGCCCGGCGTTCGCGAGGATCGCGCCGTCGCGCATGCGGGCGAAATGCGCGGCGCCGAGGACGTCGCGGTCACCCGTGACACAGACGAAGACGTCGCCCCGCTCCGCGGCGTCCAGCGCGGGCATGACCTCGTAGCCGTCGAGGCGGGCCTGCAGCGCCCGGACCGGGTCGACCTCGCAGACGATGACCGACGCGCCGGCGCCCTTGGCCCGCACCGAGACGCCGCGACCGCACCAGCCGTACCCGAGCACGACGACCGTCCGCCCGGCGAGCAGGACATTCGTCGCGCGCACGATGCCGTCGAGGGTCGACTGTCCTGTGCCGTGCAGGTTGTCGAACAGCCGGGTGGTCTGCGCGTCGTTGACCGCGACCACCGGGAACCCGAGGGCGCCTTCGGCCTCCAGCGCGCGCATGCGCAGGACGCCGGTCGTCGTCTCCTCCGTCCCGCCGACGATGCCGTCGAGCAGCTCGGTCCGCGCGCCGTGGATGACGCTGACGAGGTCCGCGCCGTCGTCCATCGTCACCTGGGGCGCGCCGTCGACGACGGTCGTGATGTGGCGGTAGTACGTGTCGGTGTCCTCGCCCTGCACGGCGTAGACCCGGGCGCCGTGCCGATCGACGAGTGCCGCGGCGACGTCGTCCTGCGTGG
Source organism: Actinomycetota bacterium (assembly GCA_005788585.1). The sequence continues at coordinate 1,851 of SYBY01000150.1, forward strand.
ACAGCGGGTTGCTGGCGCACAGTGCCACGTCGGCACCCCCGGCGACGAGTGCGCGGACGAGGTTGGCCGTCTCCGCCGTCACGTGCAGACTCGCACCGATGCGGACCCCGTCAAGGGGCCGCTCGGCCGCGAACCGCTCGCGGATCTGCGCGAGGACCGGCATGTGGGTGTCCGCCCAGTCGATGCGGACCTGCCCCTCCTCGGCGAGGGCGAGGTCGGCGACGTCGTGGCTGGGGGCGCTGGCGGGGGTGCCATCCATCTCCCCCGCCAGCCTACGCGCTGGCCTACCGGATCGGGTGGTTCGAGCGGATCAGGTCGTCAGGGTCGACGTCCCCCTTGATGGCCGCGAGCCGCTCCCACACCTCGGGCCGGTGCACCCGGTCCTCCGGCCGCTCGGCGAAGTTGAGGTAGTGGTCGGTCCGCAGGTGCAGCGTCATGTCGCGGAACGCGCGCAGGTCACGGCGCAGCATCGTGCCGGACGCCTCGTCCATGATCATCCCGACCGCGAACAGCAGGCTCTCGCCCTCGAAGCGATCGCGGGATCCGGCGCCCTCGGGTGCCCGGGCGAACGCCCCGCCGAGCTGGCGCAGCTCGGCCATGAGCAACGCGGTCTCACCCGGGGTTCCGGCGAGCTCGACGATCCCGTCGAGCAGCGCGTCGTCGAGCTCGCCCACCACCGCGTGGTCCCCGTCGGCCGGCACCGGCTCCTCGGGGTCCATGTGGATCCGGCTCAGCGCCACCGGGGGAACCTCGGCGAACCCGTCCATGACAGGACCGAGCTCGCGCAGGCCACGGAGCTCGCGCTCGACGACCTCGCGCGGAGCGAGCGCCGCCCCGTCGATGACGACGAAGCTCTGGCCGGCGACCTCCGGCGGCAGCTCGGGCAGCGGCGGCACGTGCAGAATCCGCGCGCTCGTGGTGATCGCGTCGGGCGCGTCGACCATCCAGTCGCGCCAGCGACGGAGGACCTCGGGCGCCCGGTCGACCGGGTAGAAGATCGCGCCGGCCGAGAGCTCCGACGCGTCGTACAGCCGGAACTCAAGGGCGGTGACGACGGCGAACGCCCCGCCGCCGCCGCGCATGGCCCAGAACAGGTCCGGATCTTGATCGGCGGTGATGCGACGCACCTGCCCGTCCGCGGTCACGGCCTCGATCGCGGTCACGCTGTTGCACGCGAACCCGTGTTGCCGGCCGAGCCAGCTCATGCCGCCGCCGAGTGTGTAGCCGACGACGCCGACGTCCGGCGACGAGCCGGCGAGCGGCGCCAGGCCGTGCTCGGAGGCGGGCGCGGTGACGTCGAGCCACTGCGCGCCGGCGCCGACGCGGGCGCTCCGCCTCTCGATGTCGAGCGTGACGGTGCGCATCGCGTCGGTGCGCAGCAGGATGGTGTCGTCGAGAGCACCGAGCGGCACGGCGTTGTGGCCGGTGCCCTGCGGCGCGACCTGCAGGCCCGCGGCGCGCGCGAGGTCGACCACGGCACGGACGTCGGAGGCATCCTGGGCATGCACGACGGCCGTCGGCCGCTGGTCGGCGGCGAGGTTCCACGCCTGGCGCGCGGCGTCGTAGGCGTCGTCGCCCGGGGCGGCGACGGCGCCGCGGACGCGCAGGCGCAGTTCGCGCAGCGCGACGGAGGTGGTGTCCAGGGTCAGCATGGAGATGCTCCTCGTCGGTCACGGGGCAGCCGGTCCGCCCCATGCCCGCAAGCTTCGGCGCTCGCAGGGCCGTCGCCATCGAGGACGACCCCAACGGCCACCCCAGGGTTTCTTCGGCGCACCCCCGATGCGCGTGCGCGAGAACTACCGATGGCGCGACGCGCGGCGGCGCATACCGTCCGGTCATGGCCAGCACCACCACGTACCGGACGCCGCCCACTGCCATCGAGGGCCCGGGCGCACACGGCGCGGAGCAGATGCTCGATGCCGTCATCATCGGCGCGGGGTTCGGCGGGATCGCGGCGGCGATCAAGCTGCGCGACGCGGGCTTCCGCGACGTCGTCGTCCTCGAGAAGGGCCCGGACGTCGGGGGCTGCTGGCGGGAGAACACGTATCCGGGCTGCGCGTGCGACGTGCCCTCGCACCTGGACTCGTACTCGTTCGCGCCGAACCCGGACTGGACGCGCCAGTACGCGCCGCAGGCCGAGATCGAGCAGTACGTGCGTGACACCGTCGATGCCTACGACCTGCGCGACGACATCCGGTTCGGCGTGGCCGCCACCGGCGCCGCCTGGGACGACACCGTCCAGGGCTGGCGGCTGGAGACGTCCGACGGGCCGCTGCTCGCCCGGGTCGTCATCTCCGCGGCCGGGCCGCTGCACCAGCCGCTCATCCCGGACATCCCCGGGCTCGCGGACTTCCCCGGCACCGTCTTTCACTCCGCCGAGTGGAACCACGACCATGATCTGACCGGCGAGCGCGTCGCGGTCATCGGCTCGGGTGCGTCAGCCATCCAGTTCGTCCCGGAGATCGCGCCGAAGGTCGGCCGCCTGGACCTGTTCCAGCGCACCCCGCCGTGGCTGCTGCCGCGCGTCGACTTCGCCATCCCGCGCTGGGCGCGCTGGGCGCACCGCCATGTCCCGGGCCTGCGGCGCGCGCACCGGCTCGCGATCTTCAGCGGCGCCGAACTGCTCGGCTTCGCCCAGCGCCACCCGCGCTTCATCGCGCCGCTGCGCGCGGCGGCGACCCGCCATCTGCGCTCCCAGGTCGAGGACCCGGCGCTGCGCGCGCGGCTGACGCCCGACTACGAGCCGGGCTGCAAGCGCATCCTCTTCGCCAACACGTGGTACCCCACGCTGCAACGCGAGAACGTGGACGTCATCTCCTCAGGGGTGTCCGAGGTTCGTGGCAGCACCGTGGTCGCCTCCGACGGGACCGAGCGCGAGGTCGACACCATCATCCTCGCGACCGGGTTCCACGTCACGGACCCGCCGGTGGCGACCGCGGTTCGGGGGCCCGACGGCCGGACGATGGCCGAGACGTGGGACGGCAGCCCGCAGGCGTACCTCGGCACGACCGTCGCCGGGTTCCCCAACCTGTTCCTGCTCGTGGGCCCGAACAGCGCCCTCGGGCACTCGTCGATCATCTTCGTGATCGAGCAGCAGGTGCACTACGCCGTCGAGGCGATGCGGCACATGCGAGCGCACGCGCTCGGGCGCATCGAGGTGGACCCGGCCGTGCAGAAGGCCTACCTGGAGCGCGTCGACCGGCGCCTGGCCGGCGCGGTGTGGGCGACCGGCGGATGCGGCAGCTACTACCTGGACGCCACGGGGCGCACCAGCACGATCTGGCCGTGGAGCCTGCCGCGGATGCACCGGATGCTGCGACGTTTCGACGCCGAGCACTACCGGGTGCAGCGGCGCGTGCCCGCCCCCGTCGAATGACGAGGGCGGGACGCAGGAGGTCCTAGTAGCGGTAGTGATCCGGCTTGAACGGACCGGTGACGGGCACGCCGATATAGCTGGCCTGCTTCTCGGTGAGCTTGGAAAGCTTCACGCCGAGCTTGTCGAGGTGCAGCGCCGCCACCTTCTCGTCGAGGTGCTTCGGCAGGACGTAGACCTGCTTCTCGTACTCGTCGTTCTTCGTCCACAGCTCGATCTGGGCGATCGTCTGGTTCGCGAACGAGTTGCTCATCACGAACGACGGGTGGCCCGTCGCGTTGCCGAGGTTCAGCAGGCGGCCCTCGGACAGGAGGATGATCGAGTGGCCGTCCGGGAACTTCCACTCGTCGACCTGCGGCTTGATGTTGATCCGCTCGGCGACCTTCTCCAGGCCGGCGACGTCGATCTCGTTGTCGAAGTGACCGATGTTTCCGACGATCGCGTTGTGCTTCATCTTCGACATGTGGTCTGCCGTGATGATGTCCTTGTTGCCCGTCGTCGTGATGAACACGTCGGCGGTCTCGAGGACGTCCTCGATCGTCTTGACGTCGTAGCCCTCCATGCACGCCTGCAGCGCGCAGATCTGGTCGATCTCGGTGACGACGACGCGGGCGCCCTGCGCCTTCAGCGAGGCGGCCGAGCC
>SYBY01000151.1 GCA_005788585.1 Actinomycetota bacterium
CAGACCGCACACTTTCTCCACAGCTTCGACGCAGACCGCCGCCGACGCGCGACGGGCGCGCGCGTAGCGTGCCGCCCTACCGCTCCAGAGAAAGGCTCCCACCTCATGTCCGTGATCGATCCCGCCAAGGCCGCCAAGGCTCGCAACGACGCCCTCCAGGGTGCACTGACCCAGATCGAGCGCCAGTTCGGCAAGGGCAGCGTCATGCGCATGGGGGACGAGGGAGCCCAGGTCAAGGTCAACGCCATCCCCACGGGTGCGCTGTCCCTCGACCTCGCGCTCGGTATCGGCGGCATGCCGCGCGGGCGCATCGTCGAGGTGTTCGGCCCGGAGTCCTCCGGTAAGACGACGCTCGTCTACCACGTGCTCGCCGAGGCGCAGAAGCTCGGTGGCGTGTGCGCGTTCATCGACGCCGAGCACGCCATGGATCCGCTCTACGCGCAGAAGATCGGCGTGGACATCGACGAGCTGCTCGTCTCCCAGCCCGACTACGGCGAGCAGGCGCTCGAGATCGCCGACATGCTCGTGCGCTCCGGCGCCGTCGATGTCATCGCCGTCGACTCCGTCGCCGCGCTGACCCCGCGCGCCGAGCTCGAGGGCCAGATGGGCGACCAGAGCGTCGGCCTGCAGGCCCGCATGATGAGCCAGGCGATGCGCAAGCTCGCGGGCAACCTGAACCGCACGCAGACCATGTGCCTGTTCACGAACCAGATCCGCGAGAAGGTCGGCGTCATGTTTGGCTCGCCCGAGACGCAGCCCGGCGGGCGCGCGCTGAAGTTCTACAGCTCGCAGCGCCTGGACATCCGCCGGATCGAGACCCTGAAGGACGGCACCGAGGCCGTCGGCAACCGCGTGCGCGTGAAGGTCGTCAAGAACAAGGTCGCCGCCCCGTTCCGTCAGGCGGAGTTCGACATCGAGTTCGGCAGGGGCATCTCGACCTCAGGCTGCCTGCTGGACCTCGGGATCGAGCACAACGTCATCACGAAGTCCGGCTCGTTCTTCTCCTACGGCGACGAGCGCATCGGCCAGGGCCGGGCGAACGCCAAGGCGTACCTGGACGAGCATCAGGAGATGTCCAAGGAGATCGAGGACAAGGTCTACGCCGCGCTCGGCCTCGACCGCGACCTCGTCGCGGAGATCGAGCGCGATCCCGACGCCGAGGTCCCCGAGGTCGGCGCCGCCGCGTAACGCGCGTCCGTGCTGGAGCCCGCCGACCGCGTGCTGTCGCGTGAGGTCAGCGCACAACGTGCGCTGGACCTCGCGTACCGCTATCTCGGCCGCCGTGACCGCACGGTGGTCGAGATGCGCCGGCATCTTGAGGGCAAGCGCGTCGAACCGGACCTGATCGACGACACGGTCGCCGAACTGCTCGAGCAGGGCTACCTCGACGACGCGCGCTATGCGCAGCGGTTCGCCGAAGACCGTCGGACCCTCGATGCGTGGGGCGTGGAGCGGATCGAGCAGCGGCTCATCGCCGTGGGCGTCGACCGCGCAGACATCGCCGCGGCGCTGGCGGCGCAGCCGGCCGAGGCCGAGCTCGACGCGGCGGTGGCCCTGCTGCGCCGCAAGCTGCGCGAGCCGCCGTCCGACGATCGGTCGCGCGAGAAGGCGCTCGGCATGCTCGTCCGCAAGGGCTACGAGCTGGACGTGGCGTACGACGCGGTGCGGGCAATCGAACGCGGAGAGGCCTGAGTCGCACCGGACGTTTGCCCGGTTGTGAACGCCGCCGTTCGCGCCTATCATCGGACGGGTTGGACCGAGCCCCGCGACGGGCCCTGAATTCGCAGCTAATCACCAGTTTCCCGACGTCCTTGATGCGTCAGTTCCCCGAACCGAACGAGATCACCCAGCAGCAGCCCGAGGAGGCGTTCGGCCGCACATCGGCGGCCATGGCATCGAGTACGTGAACGTCCGCGTGCGCGCGCTCCGACGCCGTCGCACGCAACCGTCGCTAGGACCGGTCCTATCCGCAGTCCCAACGGAGAGGAACGGCAATGGAGATCGTAGGCGCGGCGGCCATCCTCGCGGTGGCGCTCATCGTCGTCAGCGTGCTCGTCGCACGAGGACGGCGGTCGCATGCGCCTGCGAGCACCGAGGCGATCCGCGACGTCGAGCAGGCGGTGCGCGATCGCGAGCAGCGCGTGGGGGAGGTCGAGGAGCGGATCCGCGAGCGCGCGGCCGAACTCGACCGCCGTGCCCGGGAGCTGGACGAGCAGACCCGCGCGCTGGAGGCCGAGCGCGACCAGCTCGCGCGCCGGCGGCGCGAACACGAGGAGGCGCTCGAGCAGATCTCAGGACTCAGCGTCGCGCAGGCGCGTGACCGGCTTGTCCGCGAAGCCGAGGACCAGGCACGGCACGACGCGGCCCGGCGCTTGCGCGGCATCGAGGAGGAGACCAAGCGCGCGGCCGACCAGCGCGTGCGCTCGATCCTGTCCGTCGCGATGCAGCGTCTCGCCGCCAGCCACGCCGTGGAGACCACGGTCAGCGTCGTCGAGCTGCCCAGCGATGACATGAAGGGCCGGATCATCGGCCGCGAGGGACGGAACATCCGTGCGCTCGAGAACCTCACGGGCGTCGACTTCATCATCGACGACACGCCGAATGCTGTCGTCCTGTCCGCCTTCGACGGCGTGCGCCGCGAGATCGCGCGCATGACCCTGGAGCGCCTGCTCCAGGATGGCCGAATCCACCCCGCCAAGATCGAGGAGACGTACTTCCAGGCGAAGTCGGACCTCGACAAGCACATCCTCGAGGCGGGAGAGGAGGCGGCGCTCGCCGCCAACGTCCAGGGGCTCGACCCGGAGCTGACGAAGACCCTCGGGCGGCTGAAGTTCCGCACGAGCTACGGACAGAACGTGCTCGCCCACTCGGTCGAGTGCGCGAACCTGGCGGCGCTGATGGCCGACGAGTTGGGCGCGAGCGCACGTACCGCCCGCCGCGCCGCGCTGCTGCACGACATCGGCAAGGCCGTCTCCCACGAGGTGGAGGGACCACACGCCCTGGTCGGCGGGGACATGGCTCGCCGTCACGGCGAGAGTGAATCGGTCGCGCACGCGATGGAGGCCCACCACAACGAGGTCGAGCCGCAGACCGTCGAGGCCGTCATCGTCCAGACCGCCGATGCGCTGAGCGGCGCCCGCCCCGGAGCGCGGGGGGAGTCGCTCGAGCACTACGTCAAGCGCCTGCGCGAACTCGAGCAGCTCGCGCAGAAGCATGAGGGCGTCGACAAGGTCTACGCGATGCAGGCGGGCCGCGAGATCCGCGTCATCGTGGCGCCCGATGCCGTCGACGACGACCGCGCGCTCGCGCTCGCGCGTGAGATCGCCCGGGAGATCGAGCAGGACATGGAGTACCCCGGCCAGATCAAGGTCACGGTCATCCGGGAGTCCCGCGCCGTGGAGTACGCCCGCTGACGCTCTCAGTCAACGCCCAGCGATCCGGAAGGGCGCCTTAACCGCTTGGGCCGAAGGTCTCGTCATGACCTCTCAGACGACACCCACACCGGCCGCCGAGGACAAGCCCGCCTGGCAGCGGTACCTCCCGGCTGGAGCGGCCGCGACTGTCGCGGTCGCCGCCATCATCGGCATCCAGGCCGCCGCGTCGGACGGCAGCAGTACGCAGAACGTCGGGCCGGGACAGGGCGGCCCCCCGAGCCAGGCCCAGCAGCAGGCGCCGGGGACCTCTGACGGCTCGCAGCAGCAGGTCCCGCCGTGGGACCAGAACGGCAGCGGGACCCCGCCCACGCCCCTCGGCATGGACGGCCAGGCAGCGCCCGGGGCCACGCAGGGGCAGCAGGCGATCCCGGACCAGGGCCAGACGCAGGACCAGGGGCTGGCCTCGCCGCGGACGAACGTCTCGTGAGCGCGTTGGACGTCCGCTTCCCGGCGATGGGGACCCAGATGCGGGTGGCCGCGGACGGCGGTCATCCCGCGCTCGAGCACCGCGTCCGCGGCGCACGGGCGGAACTCGAGCACACCGACGAGCAGCTCACGCGCTTTGACCCCGACAGCGCCCTCTCGCGCCTGAACGCCGCCGAGCAGCGCACGGTCGAGGCCGGCCCGCTCCTGCGCGACCACGTGCGGGCGGCGCTGTGGGCCGCCGATCGGTCGGTCGGGCTGATCGACCCCACGATGCTGGACGCGATCGAGGACGCCGGGTATCGCCTGTCGCGTGTCGGCGCGCCCGCACCCGATCTCGACGCTGCCCTCGCCGCCGCACCGCCCCGCACGAAGGCCGGGCCGGCGAGCCGCGCGCGCTGGCGGGAGATCAGCGTCGACGACGACGCGGCGACGATCACCCGCCCGGCCGGCGTGCGACTGGACCTCGGCGGCACCGCGAAGGGGCGCGCGGCCGATCGTGCCCTGCGCTTCCTCGCGGGAGCGCGCCACGCGATCGTCGACTGTGGCGGCGACCTCGCCCTGGGCGGAACGTCCGGCCGGCCGCATGCGGTCCTCGTCGATCACCCGCGGACGGGCGAGACGGTCGCGACGCTGCGCGTGACCCAGGGCGGCGTCGCGACCTCCGGGATGACGAGGCGGGCATGGCTGCGCGATGACGAGGGCTGGGCTCATCACCTGCTCGACCCGTCGACGGGCGAGCCGTGCTGGTCGGGCCTGCTGAGCGCGACGGCCGTGGGCGGGACCGCGCTGGAGGCCGAGGTGCTGGCCAAGATGGCGTTCCTCCGCGGGGCTGAGGGCGCCCGGCGTCTGCTGCGCCGGCGGGGCGGGGTCATCGTCCATGAGGACGGCGACGTCGAGGTCGTGTCCAGCGCCCCGGCGCACACGCTGCGCGTCCGCCGCACGCCGCGCGACCGCTGGGTCGTCGCGCGCTGACCGCCGGGACCCAGGATCGGGACGGCAGGGGCGCAGCGGTACCCTGGTCGCCCATGCCGGACCGCAAGCGCTACCACATCACCACGTTCGGCTGCCAGATGAACGAGCACGACTCCGAGCGCATGAAGGGCATGCTCGAGACGCTCGGCTACGACGAGGCGCCCGCGCGCGACGAGGCCGACCTCATCCTCTTCAACACGTGCTCGATCCGTGAGTCGGCGGACTCGAAGTTCGTCGCGCACCTGGGGGAGGCCAAGCGCCTGAAGTCCGAGGACCCGACGCGGGTGGTCGGCGTCGGCGGCTGCTGGGCCCAGTCGGTCAAGGACGAGGTGTTCGCCCGGTTCCCGTTCGTGGACGTCGCCTTCGGTCCCGGGCAGGTCCACAAGCTCGCCGAGTTTCTGACGTCGGACGCGATCACGGCGCAGGGGTTCTTCGAGTTCGAGGGCTTCCCCGGCCACCTGCCGACCAAGCGCGAGCGTGAGTTCCAGGCGTGGGTGCAGATCCAGGTGGGCTGCAACTGCGCGTGCTCGTACTGCATCGTGCCGTCCACCCGCGGGCGCGAGGCCAGCCGGCCGTTCGACGAGCTGGTCGCCGAGGTGCGCGGCCTGGTCGACGACGGGGTCCGCGAGGTGACGCTGCTCGGCCAGACGGTCAACAGCTACGGGCGGGATCTCCGCGGCGACGACGGGCGGCCCCGCAGCTTCAGCGAGCTGCTGCGTGCGCTGGACGGGATCGACGGCCTCCAGCGCATCCGGTACACCAGCCCGCACCCGAAGGACCTGCGCGAGGATGTCGTCCGCTGCCACGCCGAGCTGCCGTCGGTCTGCCAGCACATCCATCTGCCGCTCCAGAGCGGGTCGACGCCGATCCTCAAGGCCATGCGCCGCACGTACTCACGCGAGCGCTACCTCGATCGCGTCGCCATGATCCGCGAGCAGGTGCCGGACGTGGCGCTCACGACCGACGTCATCGTCGGGTTCCCGGGGGAGACCGAGGAGGATTTCGAGCAGACGCTTTCGCTCTGCGAGGAGGTCGGCTACGACGCGGCGTTCACGTTCCTGTTCTCGCCGCGGCGCGGCACGACGGCCGCGGAGCTCACCGAGGGCCTGGTCCCGCATCCGGTGAAGGTCGAACGCCTCGAGCGTCTGGTCGAGGTCATCCAGCGGCGCGCGCACGAGCGTGCGCAGCGGTTCGTGGGGCGGACCGTCGAGGTGCTGGTCGAGGGGCCGTCGCGCAACGACCCGTCGCGGCTGCGCGGCCGTTCGTCGCACAACAAGGTCGTGAACTTCGGCGGGCTGGCCGAGCCGGGGGAGATCGTCCCGGTCGAGATCGTGTCGGCCACGAGCCAGACCCTCGCGGGCGAGATGTCGCTCGTCGCGCGCCTCACCGTCTGACGAGTCCGGGAAGAAATCGGGAAGGCGCGGCGTCCATGGTGGTAGTCCCATCAATCCGACGGAGGCCCACCATGCCCATCAGCCCCATCACGCTCCGCCCCGCGATGCCCGCCGACGCACCCGCCGTGCGCGAGCTCGCGACCCTCGACTGCCGTCCCGCCCTGCGTGGTCCTGTGCTGCTCGCCGAAGCGCGCGGGCGACCCATCGCGGCGATCGCGATCCGTGACGGCGCCGTCGTGACGGATCCGTTCCGTCGCACGGCGGCGGCGGTGGCGTTGCTGCGGACCCAGCGCGATCTGCTGCAGCCCGAAGACCGCACGACCCTTCGGCAGCGTCTGACGTACCCGCAGTTGCGCGTCGCGTGACGTCCTCCCGGCGTGCGAACATACGTTCGTGCGCTGGGACCATCTGAACATCGAACATGACGAGGCGGCCACGCTGCCCGGCTACCGCGAGCCGGCGCACGTGCGCCGCTTCAACGTGCCCGAGGCGATGGACACGCGGTTCTACGAGGTCCGTGCGAAGTCGGTCCTCAACCGCGTGCCGGAGCGGTCACGGATGCCGTTTCGGTGGACGATCAACCCATATCGGGGATGCAGTCATGCATGCACGTACTGCTTCGCTCGCCCCACTCACACGTTCCTCGGCTTCAACCCCGGCCGGGACTTCGAGCGCGAGATCGTCGTCAAGGTCAACGCCCCCGAGGTCGTACGCGCCGAACTCGGCCGCCCGCGGTGGGGGCGCGAGCACGTCGCAATGGGGACGAACACCGATCCGTACCAGTGGGTCGAGTCCAAGTACCGGCTCATGCCCGAGATCTGGCAGGCGCTCGGTGACCGCGCGACACCGTCCTCGGTGCTGACCAAGTCGCCGCTGCTGCTGCGCGACGCCGACCTCATGGTCCGCGCGGCAGAACGTGCGCCGGTGTTCGCCGATCTCTCGATCCCGACCTGGGACGAACGAGCATGGCGGCAGACCGAGCCGCACACCCCGCATCCGCGGGCGCGGATGGAGGCCGTCGCCGAGCTGAACCGCCGCGGTATCCCGACCGGCGTCCTCGTGGCACCGCTGATGCCCGGCATCAACGATGCGCCCGCGCAGCTTGAGCCCCTGCTCGCTGCCGCGGCCGAGGCGGGGGCGGTGCAGATCGGTGGGATCGGGCTGCATCTGCGCGGCGAGACGCGCGACGTCTTCATGGACTGGCTGCGGTCCTGCCGGCCCGATCTCGTCGAGCACTATGAGGAGTTGTACGGCGCCGGGGACTACCTGCCGTCCTACGAGCGCCGGCGGCTGGCGCGGCTCATCCGGACGGCGTCCCGAGATCCCGCACCGGGCGCAGATGCGGTCGAGGGCACCGAGCGATTTCGGGCGATGAGGGCCGCGCGGCGCGGAGGCGGACCGCCGCGACCGTCACCACCGCGGGCAGGACGTGCGGTGGCGCAGGAGACGCTGTTCTGAGGGCGCGGCCGTCAGAGGTCCCGGGCGCCGGGGTGTCCCTCGCCCGGCCACGGGGCCAGGATGAGCAGCAGGCGCGCGTCGGTGACGGCGCGCACCTCGTGCCGTTCGGCGGGGTCGAAGATCGCCAGCAGACCCGGCCCGCCGCGTTGGGGGGACGCCCCGTTGCGGACCTCGACCTCACCGTCGACGACGACCAGGTGGGCGCGCTCGTGGACCTGGTGCTCGTCGAGCGCCTCGCCCGCCTCCAGCTGGAGTGCGATCGATCGCGACTCACCGCGACGCGAGTCCAGGACGATCGGCTTGCGGGGCAGCACGTCGATCGTCTGCAGATCCCAATGGCGCATGGTCTCCCTCCCTGTGGGTCGGCGAGTCCGGACCCGGGCTCGCCTGTGTGCTCAATATCACACGGTCTGGGCCACTATGCCGGGTTCTCCCGGACCTGTGCGCCGTATGGCGCGTCAGCCATCGCGGCGGCTGGCCTGCCCGGCCGCGAGGCGCTCGGCGACGTCGCCGGAGCCCATGCGCCGCTGGAAGCGGCTGGCCAGCTCGGGGGCGACACCGGCCACGATCACACCGGCCCGCATGCTCAGCGGCGCCACGTCGATCTCGCGCCGGTCGCGCTCGATGGCGCGGATGGTGGCCTCGGCGACGTCCTCGGGCGACTTGGTCCCGACGCCCGGGGGCAATTCGATGTCGGCGTCCGCGAACATGCCCGCGTCGCGGATGAAACCGGGGAAGACCGTGGAGACGCCCACCGGCCCGTCGTGGAGCTCCTCGCGCAGCGCGCCGGCGAACCCGCGCATCCCGAACTTCGTCGCGTTGTAGATCGAGCTGTGCGCCGACGGCACCTTGCCCGAGAGCGACGACATGAAGACCAGGTGCCCGCGACCGCGCTCCAGCATCCCGGGGACGAGCCGCTGGGCCATCATGATCGGCGCGCGCAGGTTGACGTCGAGCATGCGGTCGATCTGCTCGGGCGTGAGCTCGCTGATGAGCCCGGTGGCGGGCAGCGCAGCGTTCGCTATCAGGACGTCGACGTCGCCGTGGTCGGCGAGCAGGCGGTCGACCTGGGCGCGGTCGGCGAGGTCGACCGCGACGCTCTGGGCACCCACCTCGGACGCGAGGCTCGCCAGGACGTCGGTGCGCCGCCCCGTGAGGACCAGGGACGCGCCCCGCGCCGCGCAGGCCCGCGCGATGGCGTGGCCGATGCCGCCTGTGGCGCCGGTGAGCAGGACGGTGCGATCGCGAAGCTCCATGGTCAGGCGAACACTGCCACAGTCGCCGTGAATGCGTGGAGGAAGTTCCCGCCGCCGACGGGCCCGAGTTCCCCGGCGGCGAAGAACCCGGCGGCGGGGGCGCCCGCGAGGCCGGCGTGGACCGATCGTGCGTCGTGGTCGGGGACCCCGAACATGTCCTGGCCACGCCCTGTGCACGTGAAGACCAGCGCCCCGGCAGGCGGCGCGGCGCCGAGTGCGACCCGGCGCAGCTCGAGCGCGTCGCGCAGGTCCCGGTCGGCGGTCTCGGCGTCCCGGGCGTGCAGGCGCACGACCTGGCCCGCGCTCACAGGCGCGCCGACGGCAACCGTGCCCTGTGCGGGGTCGCCACCGAGCAGCCCGCGGATGAGGACGTCGCTGGGCCCCGGACTCGGCGTCGGCGCATCCTCGAGGACGATTCCGAGCAGGACGCCTTCGGCGACCGCTGCGCGCTCCTCGGCCGGAAGGGCCTCGACGACGTCGCGGAGCTTCGGCAGCGCCGGCTCGCCCGCGAGCTCGTGGATGACGTGGCCGGTGCCGGACGTGATCTCGAGTTCGGGCCCGACGGCACGCGCACCCTGGGAGACGCACGGCAGGAGGTCGATGTCGTCGAAGCGCACCCCGACCGCGCCGCCGTCGTGGATGCGGTCGTCGCACAGCAGCGCGGCGGACCCGTCGACGGTACGCGCACTCGCGACCCCGCCGAGGACGGGCACGCCGGGCGCACGGACCGCGAGCTCGTCGAGGACCGCATCGGTCGGGAAGGTGTAGGGGTCCGGGAGCAGGACGGTGCCGGCGGCGCCGGCCATCGTCGGCAGGCCCGACACGGTCACCCCGCCCGTGTCTCCCGGACGGACATCGGCATGGAAGGTGGCGGCGCGGCCGTCGCCGAGGTTCGCCGCCCAGACCGCCACGGCTGTCCCGTGCTCGATCTCGCGGCAGTCCCCGAGGACGCCGGCGGCGCCGCAGCCCAGCAGCCCGTCCGGTTCCAGGACGGCGCCGATGGTGTCCAGCGCGATCTCCGGAGCGCCGAGATGCCCACCGGCGAGGAACGTCATGACGAGGTCCGCGGGCCGGCCCCGCAGCCCCTCGCGTGCGTCCTCGGCCGCTGCCAGCGCGCCGAGGTGGGGGTCTGCGTGCGTTGCGAGGCCGCAGCCGACGCGCACGGGCATGTGCCGACCATAACGCTCTGGCGCCGTCTGCCCGTCGATACTGCGCGGGTGACCGGCGTCCTCGCCATCTTCGGCCCCACCGCGGTGGGCAAGACCGCGATTGCGATCGCCGCCGCGCGCCGCATCGCTGCGCACGGCGGCGAGGTGGTGGCCGTCGGAGCAGACGCGCTTCAGCTCTACGCCGGGCTCGAGGTGCTGACCGCCGCGCCCACCCCGGACGAGCGCGCCGAGCTCGATCATCGCCTCGTCGGCTCGGTGCCCGTGACCGAGGAGTTCAGCGTCGCGCGCTACGCGCGCCTGGCCCACGCGGAGATCGACGGCCTGCTGGCCACGGGGACCACCCCGATCGTGGTCGGCGGCACCGGCCTGTACCTCCGCGCGGCGCTCGCCGATCTGCAGCTGCGCCCTCCGCCGGAGCCGGGGGTGCGCGAAGGGCTCATGCGCGAGCTTGACGCGCTCGGCCCCGAGGCCCTGCACGCGCGGCTCGCGGCCGCCGCGCCGTGGGCGGCGGAGCGCATCGGCCCGCGCGACCGCTCCCGCATCGTGCGGTCGCTCGAACTCCTGGCCGCCGGGAGGCTCGAACCGCCGCCCGCCGAGAACGAGCTGTGGACCGCGCACACCCGGCACCCGACGCGGCTGGTCGGGCTGGTGATGGACCGCGACGCCCTGGTGGCACGCATCGACGCGCGTGTGGACGAGATGGTCGCGGCGGGCGTGGTCGACGAGGTCCGCCGCGCGGACGCCGCGGGCGCGTCATCGACCGCCCGGGCCGCGGTCGGCTTCAGCGAGTTCCTGACCGGCGACATCGATGGCGCAAAGGTGCGGACGCGCCGCCTGGCGCGGCGGCAGCTGACCTGGATGCGCAAGCTCGCCGGGGTGGAGCTCGTCGACGTGACCGATCGCGACGCCGACGAGGTCGCGGCCGCGCTGGACCTAGACTCGCTGCGCGGATGACCATGACCTTCGAGAAATGGCAGGCGCTCGGCAACGACTACCTCATCGTCGAGCGCGACCGGCTCCCATTCGGCCTGACGCCTTCCCGGGTGCGGCGGCTCTGCGACCGCCATCTCGGGCTCGGAGGGGACGGGATCCTGGAGCTCTCGCCGGCCGACGAGCCCGGGTTCGTCGCCCGGCTGCGCATCTTCAACCCGGACGGGTCGGAGGCTGAGCTGTCCGGCAACGGCGCGCGCGAGGCGATCCTCTATCTGCGGCGCCGCGGCTGGACGAGCGCGGACCAGTTCTCCATCCAGACCCCCGCCGGTGAGCTGCGCCCGACGATCCAGTCGGAGACCACCTGCACGGTCGACATGGGCCGGGCGAAGCTCCGGTCCGACGACTCCCCGGCCGGCGACGCCGACGGGCTCGGCGAGCTCGAGGCGGGCGGTCGGACGTGGCGCTTTCAGCACGTGTCCATCGGGAATCCGCAGTGCGCGATCGAGGTTCCGGACACCGCCGCGCTCGAGGCGCTCGACCTGCCCGCCGTCGGCCCGGACATCGAGCACCACGCGCTGTTCCCGAACCGCACGAACGTGTCGTGGTGGACCCGTGCCGGCGACGGCGCGATCCGCGCCCGGATCTTCGAGCGCGGCGTGGGGGAGACGATGTCCTCGGGCACGGGCGCGACCGGTGCCGCCGTGGCATCGGTCCTGCGCGGCGGCGACAGTCCCGTCACCGTGCACCTGGACGGCGGCGAGCTGACGGTCGACGTGCAGGAGGACCTTCACGTCGACCTCGCGGGCTGGGCCGTCCCGGTCTACGCGGGCGAGGTCAGCGCCGACCTGCTGGCCGAGCTGACCGCCCTGGACTAAGGGGCTGCTCAGACGCTGACGTTGTGCTCGCGCAGCACGGAGGTCAGCGACGTCTTGCGGTCGGTGCTCTCCTTGCGCTCGCCGATGATGAGCGCGGCCGGGAGGTCGAACTCGCCGGCGGGGAACTGCTTCTTGCGGGTGCCGGGGACGACGACCGCGCGCGGCGGGACCTCGCCGCGCAGCTCGATCGGCTCGTCGCCGCGGACGTCGATGATCGCCGTGGATGCGGTGAGCACGACGTTGGCGCCGAGCACCGCCTCCTTGCCGACCTTCACGCCCTCGACGACGATGCAGCGCGATCCGAGGAACGCGCCGTCCTCGTCGATCACGGGGCTGGCCTGCATCGGCTCGAGCTCGCCGCCGATGCCTCCGCCGCCGGAGAGGTGGACGTCCTTGCCGATCTGGCCCCAGGACCGCCCAGCCCAGCACCTCAAACCTAGACCTGCCGGGCCCCGCGCCTCGGGCCTCAATCGATTGAGACCCGACTCGACCCGACCCGACCCGACCGGCACCCCTGGTGC
>SYBY01000152.1 GCA_005788585.1 Actinomycetota bacterium
CCGCTCAGCGGGCGGATGTAGAGCGCGAGGATGAAGAGCAGGACGAGGACGAGCGCAAGGCGCCCGACCCGGTCCCAGCGGATGCGAGAGGTGGGGACGGCGGTCACAGGTCGGTCGTTCGCCGTGGATGGCGGTCCTCCTCCCGGGCTGCGCAGTTTTGTCGCAGTCCTGCGCTCATGGGGCGCAGGTGGTCGTTCAGGGTCGGGGGTGTGAGCATTGTCCTTCCCCACACGAACCAGAAATCGCACACCCAGGGCCGGATCGTCGCCGTCTGCCGACGTCAACGCGGCGTCATCGAACACAGTCAGCTCATCACCGCGGGGTTGGGCCCGAGCGGGATCGTCCACCGGGTCCGCGCGATGACGTTGTTCGTCGTCGCCCCGCGCGTGTACGCGCTGAGCCCGGTGATCACCGACGACGCGCTTCGCGCAGCGATGGTGCTCTCTGTCCGGGGGCGCACGGTCCTCAGTAGCTGGTCGGCCGCAGAACTCCTCAAATGGGCAGAACGACCATCACAGGCGCACCACGTCACGACGTTGGGCCACGCCAAGAGTCGACCAGACCTCGTGGTCCACCGGACCCGTACGGAACTGCCCGTCATCCGCGTCCGTGGCCTGCCGATCACCGAGCCCGCCAGGGTGCTTCTCGACCTCGCAGCCCACCGGCGAGGGCGGCCGCTCGAGCGACTCGTCGGCGAGGCGCTGTTTCACCGGCACCTCACCGAGGCCGAGGTCGCGGCCGCCGGCGACCGGTACCCGGGCCACACGGGCATCGCCAGCCTGCGCGCGATCGACCCGGACCGTGCGCGCAATCGGCGGACGACCACGCCGCTCGAAGAGGAGGCACTGCTGCGCATCGACGCGCTTCCCGTGCCGGCGCCGATCTGCCAGTACGAGGTGTACGGCCACAGCGGACGCCGCTACTACGCCGACTTCGCGTGGCCACAGCACCGGGTGATCCTGGAGACCGACGGACGGTCGGCGCACGAGCGGCGCCGTGCGATGGACCGCGACCGGGACCGCGACGGCGACCTGGGCGCCGCAGGCTGGCAGACCTACCGCGTCACGCGACGGCAGTTGCTGGCTGCGGCGTTCGCCCCACGCGTGCAGCTGTGGCTGGGGGTGTGAGATTTTCGATTCGGCTGGCGAAGCGCAATCCTCACACCCCCGCCCAAAGGGCCCTACGACCGGAAGACCGACCGCCCCGGGTACGTCGCGTCGGCGCCCAGCGCCTCCTCGATCCGCAGCAGCTGGTTGTACTTCGCCACCCGATCCGACCGCGACGGCGCGCCCGTCTTGATCTGACCGCAGCCGGTCGCGACGGCGAGGTCCGCGATCGTCGTGTCCTCCGTCTCGCCCGAGCGGTGGGACATGACCGCCGTGTAGCCGGCCTGGCGGGCGATCTTGATCGCCTCGAAGGTCTCGGACAGCGTGCCGATCTGCTTGACCAAGATGAGGATCGAGTTGCCGACGCCCAGCTCGATGCCCCGCGACAGGCGCTCGGGGGTCGTGACGAACAGGGCGACGCCGACGAGCCGGACCGTCGAGCCGATCTTGTCGGTGAGGATCTTCCAGCCGTCCCAGTCGTTCTCGTCCATGCCGTCCTCGATCGAGAGGATCGGGTACTTACCGGCGAGCTCGGCCCAGTAGGACGCCATCTCCTCGGAGGAGAGCTTGCGGCCCTCGTGCTCGAGGTCGTAGACGCCGTCGGAGTAGATCTCCGACGTCGCCGGGTCCAGCGCGATCGCGACGTCCTCGCCCGGCGTGTAGCCCGCCGCGGAGATCGCCTCGACGAGCTTCTGCAGCGCCTCCTCGTTGCTCCCCAGGTCCGGGGCGAAGCCGCCCTCGTCGCCGCCCGCCGTGTTCAGCCCGGCCTTCTTCAGCGTGCCCTTCAGCGCGTGGAACACCTCCGCGCCGATCCGCAGGCCCTCGGAGAACGTGGGCGCTCCGCACGGGATGATCATGAACTCCTGGAAGTCCACCTTGTTGTCCGCGTGCGCGCCGCCGTTCAGCACGTTCATCATCGGCACGGGCAGCAGGTGCGCGCTCTCGCCGCCGAGGTACTTCCAGAGCGGCAGGCGCTCCTCGGCAGCCTGCGCGTGGGCCGCGGCGAGCGAGACGCCGAGGATCGCGTTCGCGCCGAGGCGGGACTTGTTGGGCGTGCCGTCCAGCGCGATGAGCTTCTTGTCGAGGGCCGTCTGGTCCGCAGGATCGTCGCCCGCGATGGCCTCGGCGATCTCGCCGTTGACGTTGGCGACCGCCTGCGTGACGCCCTTGCCGCCGTACGCGTCGCCGCCGTCGCGCAGCTCGGTCGCCTCGAACTCACCGGTCGACGCGCCGGACGGCACCGCGGCGCGGCCGGTGGCGCCGGAGCGCAGGGCGAGCTCGACCTCGACCGTCGGGGTGCCGCGGGACTCGAGGATCTGGCGGGCGTGGACGCGTTCGATCTGGGACATGGGTGGGTCGGTGCTCCTTGGGTTCTCGTCAGTCGGTGGCCGCGCCGGCTTCGACGTCGGCGCGGTAGCGCGCCGAGGCCGCGCGCAGCGCGAGCTCAGGGTCGATCTTCAGCCGCCGCGCGAGCGAGACGGCGTTGAACAGCAGGTCGCCGACCTCCTCGAAGGCGGCATCGCGGTCGTCTGCCACGGGCTGCGCCCCGGCGGACTTGGCCCGGCGCTGCACCTTTCGGGCGTGCAGCAGGGCGGGAAGGTTCTCGGGGACCTCGCCGAAGATGCCGCGCTCGCGCCCCGGCTCCTCGGCCTTGATCCGGTCCCAGTTGCGCAGGACCTCCGCGGAGTCCGCGACCTCGGTCTCGCCGAAGATGTGCGGGTGGCGGTGGATGAGCTTCTGGCGCACGTGCTCGGCGACCTGCTCGAGGTCTCCCGCGCCGCGCTCCTCGAGCAGCAGCGACAGGAAGACGACCTGGAAGAGGACGTCGCCCAGCTCGTCGAGCATCTTGCCGTCGTCGCCGGCGTTGGCGGCGTCGGCCAGCTCGTAGGCCTCCTCGACGGTGTGCGGGACGATCGACTTCTCGTCCTGCTCGCGGTCCCACGGGCACTCGGCCCGCAGCCGGCGCGTGAGGTCATCCAGACGCCCCAGCGCCTGTGTCGTCTCGGCCCGGCTCACGCGGCGGAAGCTTACGCGGGCGGGGCTTGTGGCGGCAGTGCGGCGCCGCAGTCCTGGGCGACGTAGCCCTGGAGGCAGCCCGTGCGGGCCTTCCACTTGGCGCGATAGCTCTCGACGAACGCGTCGAGCGCCCGCTGCTGGTTCCGGGACTCCAGCAGTGACGTGATGGTCGGTGTCGCCTCCTTGAGGGTGGACGACCGGCCGCGGCGGACACGGTCAACGCGGATCACCCACCACGTGTCCGTCCCGCGGACCGGACCTACGAGTCGCCCACGAGAGGCCGCGAAGATCGCGCGGTCAAGGCGGCGTGTCAGTTCGTCCTGCTCGACGACAGCGCGGGTCTGACGGTCCCGCGAGAACCGCCGCGCAACCGTGCGCCAGGCAACGCCGCGCCGGAGTTGGTCGAGGGCCCGCCGCGCCTCCGCCCGGCGACTGGTCACGACGTACCGGATCTCGCGGCGCTCTGGGGAGCGGAATTCCTCCCTGTTCTCCCGGTAGTACGCCTCGATCTCCGCCCGAGTCACCCGATCTGAGCCTTTGGTGACCTTCGCGACCAGCCCCTGCTGCAGCAGCTCGATCTCGAGTTGGAACCGGATGTCCGCCTCGGTCGAGCCCGACTCCCGCAGGAACTTCCTGTAGTCGGCGTCCTTCGGGAAGGCCTGCTTCTTCTGCTGCGCGAACGCCTTGGCGACCTGTTGCGGCGTGACGGAGATGCCCTGCTCCGCGGCTTCGCCCTGCACCCAGCGGGCAGCGAGCAGGAAGCCGAGCACCTGATCGCGCAGGCCCTCCCAGGTCTTCCGGCACTGCGCCCGCCGCTGCGCTGGGGTCTTGCTCCGCCCGGCCTTCGTCTTCGCGACCCGCGCGGCACACACCGCGTACTCCGGGTGGTCCGGAACTGGAATCGGCGCGGCGCCCGGTGTCTGGCCGTCACGCGCCCCCGCGATCCCCATCCAGCGATCGAATTCCGCCCGCAGCACGGGCGGGCGCGTCTCGACGCTCGCGATCACATCCGTCGGCGTGCCCACCGACTGCGCGACACCCGGCACCAGAACGACGACGAGCAGCGCCCCGAAGAGCGCTGCTCGCCAGCGAAACCGTTCAGCCAAGTGCTAGCGCGGCGTCGTCTGCGCGCCCGGAGGCGCGGCGGGCGTCGGCTGGGGCTGCTCGCCGCCAGGCTGCTGTGCGCCACCCTGGGCGGGCGTGGTCGCCGTGTTCGTGTTCGGCGCCTTGGCGTTCTTGCAGTCCTGGATCACGTAGCCCTCGCGGCAGTTCGTCCGCTCCTTCCAGCGCTCGCGGTACTCCTTCACGAACGTGTCGAGGGACTTCTGCTGGTTCTGCGAGGCCAGCAGCGACTTGATCGTCGGCGTGGCTTCCTTGACCGACTGCTGGTCCTTCGCCGTGATCTTCGTGACGCGGGCGACGTAGTAGCCGAACTGCGTCTTGATCGGGCCGATCGTCGTGTCCTTCTTGGCCGCGAAGACCGCG
>SYBY01000020.1 GCA_005788585.1 Actinomycetota bacterium
GATGACGGCCTGCGCGGCGCGGCGCAGGTACCGCGCGCGGTCGGTCAGCCGCAGCTGGGCCCAGAGCGGCTGCACGAGAGCAGCGGCTTCGACCTCCGCGGCGACGCGGTCGGGCGCCGTCGCCGGGGCGCTGCCCAGCGTGGCGCCGTCGATCGGGCTCACCGAGGTGACGGTCACGTGCGCCATCGTGCCAGACCCGTCCGGCGTCAACGCCCGGGCGGGCGCCACGGGGCGCCGGGACGGTCGCCGCGCGCCTGGCGGATGCGGTCCCACCGATCGCGCATCGCGGCCTCGGTGTCGTCCGGCGCCCAGAAGCGCACGTCGCCGAGCTCGTCGGGACGCACCTCGCTGGCGCTCAGATGCTGCGGGTGGTCGTGGGGGTAGTCGTAGCCCGTGCCGCGGCCGAGCTCCGCCGCGCCGGCGTAGTGGGAGTCCTGCAAGGACGCGGGCGGGGGCACGGCGCCGAACTGGCGGACGTGCGCGCGCGCGGCGCCGAGCGCGAGGTACGCGCTGTTGGACTTCGGCGCGAGCGCGAGGTAGACGGTCGCCTGCGCCAGCGCGTGGGCGCACTCCGGCATCCCGACGTGCTCGACCGCCGCGGCGGCCGCCGTCGCGACCATGATCCCGCGCGGGTCCGCGTTGCCGACGTCCTCGCTCGCGCTGATGACCAGCCGCCGCACCACGAAGCGCGGGTCCTCGCCGCCCTCGAGCATCACGGCCAGGTAGTAGAGCGCCGCGTCTGGGTCCGACGCGCGGATCGACTTGAGGAACGCGCTGATGAGGTCGTAGTGCTGGTCGCCGCCCTTGTCGTAGCGGACGGCCTTGCGCTGCAGCGCCTCCTCGGCGGCGGGCAGGTCGACGACGCTGCTGGTCTCACACGCGAGCTCCAGCGCGCCGAGGGCCGACCGCGCGTCGCCGCCGCTGCGCGCGGCGAAGAACTCCAGCGCCTCGTCCTGGACCTCGGTCCCGCCGCACTCGCCGCGTTCGATCGCGCGGCGCAGCAGGAGCAGCACGTCCTCCTCGCCCAGCGGCTGGAGCTCGTAGACCTGCGCGCGGCTCAGCAGCGCGGAGTTGACCTCGAAGTACGGGTTCTCGGTCGTCGCTCCGATGAGGGTCAGCAGGCCCTCCTCGACGGCGGGCAGCAGTGCGTCCTGCTGGGCCGTGTTGAAGCGGTGGCTCTCGTCGAGGAAGAAGATCGTGGCGGTGCCCTGCGCCAGGCGATGCCGCGCGCGCTCGATGACCTCACGCACCTGTGGCCGGCCGGCCTCCACGGCGGAGAGCTCCTCGAACGCGGCGTTCGCGCTGGCGGCGACGATCCGCGCGAGCGTCGTCTTGCCCGTCCCGGGCGGGCCGTACAGCACCATCGAGTGCGCGCGCCCCTCGTCGATCGCGCGCCGCAGCGCGGTCGGCTCCTCCGGCGTGCCCAGCACGTGGGCCTGGCCGACGACGTCGTCGAGCGTGGCGGGCCGCATCCGCGCCGGGAGCGGGCCGCGCGGCGCCGCCGAGCTCCTGGCGACGTCCGGCTCGGGATCGAAGAGGCTGTCCATCCCGGGGCGAGGCTACTCGCCCCGGGAGGTGATCAGCGCGGGACGACGCGGGTGACCGAGCGGATCGGCTGCGTCGACGAGGTCCGCGTGCGGGGCTTGAGGCCCGGCTGCGTGACCTGCACGCGGAACCGCAGGCGCGGCCTGCGCTGGCTGCGCAGCGCGGGTGCTGCCCGCAGCGCGCCCTTGCGCAGGAGGACGTTCACGGTGCGGGCGCCCGAGCCCGGAAGCGTGAGTTCCATGCCGGTGCTCGTGATGCGCACCCGTGCGCGAGCCTTCGCGCCGGCGGGCATCCCGCTGGCGCTCAGGCGGATGAGGTCCCGCGCCTGTGCGGCGTTGAACGTCAGGCCGCGCGGCAGGGTCAGGCGCACGGCCTGCACCTTGCGGGGCCCGCCGACGACGCGCATGCGCAGGGCCGGCTGGCCGTCACGCAGGCTGCTGACGCGGACCTGCTGCGAGGAGCGGCAGACCGGGATGCCGACACGCTTGGTGTACGCGGTCTTCGCGTCGCTGTGGGCGAGGAGCTCGGCCTCGACCCGGGGCGCCCGCTGGCACATGTCCTCGGTGGCGACGAGCAGACCGCGCGAGCCGCCGTTGATCCGCAGGTCGAACTCCTTGATCGGGACGTCGGGGATGCCCTCGAACCGCGTGATGAGCTGGCCGTTGGACGCGACGCGCACCTTGCCGACCAGGTTGACCGCCAGCTCGCCGCGCAGCAGCACGTGCAGGTCGGGCAGGCCGCCGACGGCCTGGGCGACGAAGATGACGTCGCCGCGCATCGGCGTGCCCAGCAGCGGCGTGACCGCCCGGGCCTGACCCACGACCGACTCCTTCGGGCACTGGCCGGCCGCGAACAGCGCGGCGGGGCACGCCTGGCCCAGAACCTCGGGGTCCGTGGCGATGCCCTGGGGCAGCTTGACCTCGACGGCCTTCATCCCGGCCTGGCCCTCGGTCTGGCGGACCTTGACCTCGAGGCTCGGGTTGCCGTTCTCGGCCATCCGCTCGCGGGTGCCGCGCAGCTGCACGTCCATCTCGGGTGCGAAGGGCAGCTTGTCGCAGCCGGTCGCCTGGTACGTGGCGGTGGCCGGTGCCTGGGCGCCGAGGTCCGACGTCAGGGTCGCGCTCACCGGCAGCGGCGCGCACGAGGTCGGGGCGATGGTGAAGCCCGGCCGGTCGATCGAGAGGTTCAGGCCGCGCAGCGAGAACGCGACGCCGGCCTGGCGCAGCGGGATCTCGTCCGCGTAGACGTCGAGGCCCTGGTCCTCGGGCCGCACGACCAGGCGCGCGATGGTGACGGTGGTGCCGAGGTCGATCGGACCCACGCGGGCGGGGACCACGATCGCGAGGCTCGCGAACGAGCCGTCGATGGGCTCGGACAGGTACACGGGACCGTTGACGCGCAGCGGCGCCGGGCCGGGGCCCGCGTCGGCCGCGACGGTGCCGACCTGCGTGGCCTCACCGCACTGCGCGGCGCGCGCGGCGGCGATCGGGCACTGGGCGACACCCGGGAGCTTGCCGAGCAGGCCGGGCGGCAGCGACAGCTTCAGGCTGCGCATGCGCGCCTGGCGGTCAGGCCGCACGATCGACTGCTGCAGGGCGGCGAAGGAGCCGGCCTGCGTCGGCGCGCTCGCCACGCCGACCGAGGGCGTGAACGCGTTCGGGTCCGGGCAGTCGCCCGCGATGTCGATGTTCGCCGAGGGCGTCTTGGCCGCGTTCCCGCTGTGCGGGACGAACGACGTCGTCGTCGTGTACGTGCCGCAGGTGCGCGGCGTGGAGAACACGGCGTGCTGGCCGCCGCGGAACTGGAGCTTGAACTCGGTGAAGGTCAGCGGCGGGATGTTCGACAGGGTGGTGGTCACCTGGCCGGTCTGCGGGTCGGGGTCCGAGCGACCCTCGAGCTTGATCCGCAGCGCGTCGGGCGCGTCGCTCTGCTCGGCGACGACGAAGATCCGCAGCGGCGGGCCGCCCGGCGCCGGGGTGGCGAGGAAGACCTTGCCCTCGACGGGGTCGGCGATGAGCGGCGACTCGAAGCGCGTCGTGCCGATCTGCGAGGCGGCCGGGCAGCTCGACGGCCCGGTCGATCCGCGGTCGAACTGCGCGTCGGTGCAGCCCTCCAGGCCGGCCGAGCCGATGCTCGGCGAGAGCTCCATGCCCGCCGGCAGCTTCACGATCGCCTCGCGCGGCTGGGTCTGGGCGATCTGCGTGGGGTCGTCGGAGTACGGGAGGCCGACGTTGACCGTGACGCCCGTGGGCAGGTCGGCGCCCGCGGCGTCGACTGCGACGGCGATGCTCGGGTCGAATGGGACGTTCTCGCAGCCGGTCGGGGTGAACGACGGGCTGGCGTCGGCGGTGGCGCCCGCGTAGGTCGTGACCTCGAGCTCCGTGGTCGCCGGGCCGCAGGTCGTCGGGTTGACCATGAACGCGTCGCCGCGGCCGGACGCGGCGTTCAGCCGGATCCGCATGGTCTTGATCATCAGGTCGATCTCGGCGGTCCCCGTCGCGTTCATCGGGACCGTCTTGGGGATGTCCTTGACGGTCGTCGAGAGGCCGCCGTCGGTCGCGCTGCGGACGGCGACCGGGGACTCGAGCACGACCGGCGGGCCGACGAGCGTCGGGAACTTGCACTCCGGGTCGTAGATGAACACGCAGAGCGACGGCTTGATGACGATGCCGAGGCGCGCCGGCTCGGCGCCACGGGTCGGGATCCGGTAGATCGACCCGAAGTTGCGCATGTCCTGCGGCGCCTGGGTCCCGGGCGAGCGCACGCCGCCTGAGACGAAATACAGCATGAAGCTCAGGTCGATCTCGACGCTGCCGAGCTTGGTCTCGTCGGCGCACGTGGCCGCCGCGAGGTCGGCGAGCGAGCACTCGTCGGCGGAGGTGATCGCGCCCAGGAGGCCCGACGGAAGGTCGAGCTGGAGGTCGCGGATCGGGTCGCCGGTCGTCGGGTCGCCGGTGCCGTTCAGCGTGAACGCGACGTCGAACGGGGAGTGCGCGCCCGCGGTGGTGTCCTGCGGTTCGGCCTTGGTGTTGCTGAGGGTGATCGGCCCGGCGGCGGCTGCGTCGAGCCGGAGCGGGTCGGCCGCGGCCGCTGTGCCGACGGATGACAGGATGAACGCGACTGCCAGCGTCGCCAAGCACAGCACACGATGCACGTGTATTCCCCCTTGCGGACCCTTACCGGTCGTCCATGACAGGACCACCGCCTCTCCCATTGTTCGAAGATACTGAGGCCTATGTGAACTGCCGCCAGCCGATCTGGAACATTGGATCTCACACGAGGTCCACGGCCGCGGACCTGTGCTGAGCGACAAAGTCAGGCGGGAACGGCGGCGCCGGCAAGCGCCGCGATCACGCCCGCGGTCCCGGCGCCGAGGAGGACCGGGACGGTCCCGATGCGCCCGGCGAACAGGGCGATCGCAGCGGCCACCAACACACCGAGCTGCCACGGTTCGGTGACACCCGCGAGCAGCGGCACGGCCGCGCCGAAGATGGCCCCGACCGCGGCGGGGCCGGCCCCGTCGAGGAACGCGCGAGCGTTGGCGTTCTGGCGGAAGCGCTCGAACCGCTCGCCGCCGATCAGCACGATGAGGAACGACGGCGCAAAGGCCACGAACGCTGCGAGCAGCGCACCTCCGATGCCCGCCGCCGCGTAGCCGACGACGGCCACGGTCTGCACCACGGGACCGGGCGTGATCTGCCCGAACGCGACGGCGCCCGCAAACTGCGCCTCGGTCATCCAGCCGTTGTTGACGGCGTCGGCCTGCATGAGCGGGATGATCACGAACCCCCCGCCGTAGCTGAGCGCACCGACCTTCAGCGACGTCCACACGAGGTCGGGCAGCGCGGCGAGACCCGTCGCGGCGACCACGAGGATGGGCAACGCGACCGACATGGTGCGGTCGGCCCACCCGCTGCGTCGCAGGCCGAGCTCGAACAGCCCGCAGCCCAGGAGCGCGAGCACGACCCACGCGCCGGCGACGATCGTCACGGCCGCGGCGATCACGGCGTAGGCGATCGCCCGCACGCGCTGCGCGCCCTCTCGTCCATCCAGTGCCGCACGACCGAAGCCGACGCCGGCCTGGACGACCACGGCCACGACGGCCGCGCCCGCGCCTGCCGCCAGGCCCCGCATCCACGCGGGCGGGGATCCACCGAGGTACGCCGCGCTGAGCACGAGGATCATCAGCAGGCCGGGCAGGATGAAGGCCAGGCCGCCGACGAGGGCTCCGCGCGCTCCCGCGACGTGGTGGGCCAGGAAGATCGCCAGCTGGGTGGACGCCGGCCCGGGGATCAGCCCGGTCGCGGCGTTGGCGTCCTCGAAGTGGCGGCCGTCGATCCACCGCTTGTCCTCGACGCAGAGCCGGCGCAGCAGCGCGACGTGCGCGGGCGGGCCGCCGAACCCCACGATCCCGATCCGCCCCCACTCGCGCAGGACCTCCGAGGCCGGGACGGTGCGAGCGGAATGGCTCACAGATCCATGCGGCCGAAGCGCCATGCTGCGGCGGCCCAGACCATCGCCAGGTACGCGACCGCCCATGGCCACAGGAGCGCGCCGCCGTCGCGTGCGCCGCCGAACGGCCCGAGCGTGATGACCACCCGCTCGAAGTTCTGGGTGCTGGACGTCAGCAGGTACAGCGCCTGCTGGTAGAGCGCTTCGAACGGGAGGACCCAGGCGGCGATGTTGGCGATGTCCTCGAGCGTGTCGCTGTCGAGGGCCTCGCCGATCTGGCCCATGAGCCCGGCGGCGAGTCCCGCGCCGAAGACCATGAAGACCGCGATCCCGTTCGCCGTCGCCGACAGCACGGTGGACCCGAGCAACGCGACGCCGACGACCACCACGACGGCGGCGGCGAGCGCGATGCCGGGGCCGACGATGTCGTCCGGCGTGAAGTCCCCGAGCGTCCCGGTGAGCAGGACCGCGACGCCGTACACGAGCAGCACGTACCCGCCGCACACCGTGGCGGCCGCGAAGAACCGCCCCAGCAGCAGCGACACGCGCCCCATCGGCCGGACGACGAGTGGCTGCAGCAGGCCGCGTTCGGCGTCACCGCGCACCGCGTTCAGCGTCAGGAAGACCGCGAGCACGGTGCCGAGGAAGAGCGTCACGAACATCGCGAGCCCGAGCAGGGTCGCGCCGGCGATCGTCTGCTCGCGCACGAGCGGCTCGTCGGGCCGGGTGGCGAGGGTGTCGAACGTCTCGGCGGTGCCCCAGCCGTACAGCGCGAGGAAGGCACCGGTGAGCACCAGGACCACGACGAGGACCTTGCGCCGCAGCGCCTCGCGCAGGGCGTAGACCGCGATCGTGTTGACGTCGGCGATCACGGCTGCGGCTCCGCGACCGCTTCGAGGTAGGCCTCTTCCAGCGTGCCGGTCACCACGCGGACGTCGTAGATCCGCTCGCCGGCGCCGACGAGCTGGGCGACGAGGTCGGGGACGTGCTCGCGCGTCGCGTCGGGGAAGTGTCGCGTCCCGCCCTCGGTCTCGATCTCCACGCCGCCGGGGCGCGCCAGCTCGGACGGCGTCCCGCGCGCGACCGTCGTCCCCCGCGCGATGATCGCCACGTGGTCGCAGACCTGTTCGACCTCGCCGAGCAGGTGGCTGTTGAGCAGGACGGCGACGCCGCGCCCGCGCAGGTCGACGAGCAGGTCGCGGACCAGGCGACGGCCCGCCGGATCGAGCGCGCTGGTGGGCTCGTCGAGCAGCACGAGCTGCGGCGAGCCGATCAGCGCCTGGGCGATCCCGAGCCGCTGCTGCATGCCCTTCGACATCTCCTCGACGCGGCGATGCCGGGCCTCACTCAGTCCCACGCGCGCGAGGAGCTCGGCGCGCTCGCCGTCGTCGCCGGGGCTGCGGGCCAGGCGCTGATGGAGCTGGAGCACCTCGTCCGCGCTGGCCCAGCCGGGGAAGCGGAACAGCTCGGCGAGGTACCCGGTGACCGCGCGCGCAGCGGCGCTTCCGGCGGGATGGCCGGCGATGTGGACCGCGCCCTCGCTGGGCCGCACGAGCCCGCACGCGATCTTCGTCAGCGTGGACTTGCCGGCGCCGTGGGGGCCGAGCAGGCCGACGAGTGGGCCGGGCTGGACCTCGAGGTCGACCCCGTTGAGCGCGGACGTGCGACCGAAGCGCTTGCGCAGGCCTGCGATCGAGAGGGCGGGGGCGGGCTGGGCCATCGGCGGCGGAGGCTAGCGACGCGGTGTTCTGGACTTGTCTCGGTTCTGTGCAGGCGATGTGGAGGCATAGTGGGTCGCATGGGTGGACGACTGGATGCGGCGGATCGTGGGAGCGGACGACGAGCGCGGCGCGCGCCTCGGCGGGTTGTGGGACACGGGCCGATGAGCTGCTGAACCACGTTCACCACGCCGGACCCGGGACCGCACATACTCGGAGCCCTGTCCATCGAACACCCTGGAGGGCCCGTGTCCCATCGTCTCCGGCGCCTCGCACTCGCGGTGCTGGCGTCCTCGTCGCTCGCTGTCGTGTCCACCGCTCCCGCATCGGCCGCGATCAGCAACGTCAGCGTCCCGTCCGTTGTCGACGGGTCGATCAACTCGACCTTTGGCTTTTCCTGCGCCACGCCCGTGGGCGGCCTCCCGGTGACGCTCACCTCGAATGCGGCGGGCAAGCTGTTCGTCTACGGGACGGGACCCAAGGGCTTCCCCGCGGTCGGGGTCTATCCGATCAAGGCCGGCGCCAACCGTCTCGGGGTCAGCCTGCCGGACATCGCCATCGACCAAAGCGGCCCGCTGACGTCTGGGCGCGTCACCGTGTACATGCTGCCGTTGGATCGCTACGGGTTCCCCAACGGCGGCGTCGTGACCCGCAAGCTCACCCTGCGCTGCAGGACCGGCATCGGCACCCCCTGAACGTCGCCGGATAGCCTGCAGGTCATGGGGGACCTGCAGGCATCCGCGACCTCGCTGCTCCAGCGGCTGATCCAGTTCAACACGGTCAACCCCCCTGGGAACGAGCGGGTCGCGCAGGAATGGCTGGCCGGCCTGCTGCGCGACGCCGGGTTCGAGGTGACGCTCGTCGGCGCCGAGCCCGAGCGGACCAACCTCGTCGCTCGTCTGCGCGGCGCCGCGGACGGTCCGGTCCTCGCGCTGCTCAGCCACGTCGACACGGTCCTGGCGACCGCGTCGGAATGGACCCACGACCCGTGGTCGGGCGATGTCGCCGACGGCTTCGTCTGGGGCCGCGGCGCGCTGGACATGAAGTCGCAGACGGCGTGTGAGGTCGCCGCCGCACTGGATCTTGCACAGTCGGGCTGGCGGCCCGCGGCCGGGGACCTCCTCGTGGTGGTCCTCGCCGACGAGGAGACCGGCGGTTCGCTCGGCGCCCAGTGGATCTGCGAGCACCACCCCGACCTCGTGCGCGCGAACTACGTGCTGAACGAGGGCGCGGGTGCGCACTTCGAGTACGACGGCGCGCGCCGGTACGGCGTGTGCGTCGCCGAGAAGGGCGTCTTCCGCTTCCGCGTGCGCACCGACGGCGTGGCCGGCCACGCGTCGTATCCCAAGATGGGCGACAACGCGCTGCTGAAGATGGCGCCGATCATCGAGCGCCTCGGCTCGCAGCAGCCGGGCTTCGACCTCACCCCGGCGCCCGAGGCACTGCTCCGCGGCCTGGGTCTCGACGTCAACGGCGACCCCGGTGCGGCCCTGGAGCAGCTCCGCGCGCGTGACGCCCGGCTGGCGGCGCTCGTCGAGCCGATGCTCGGCGTGACCTTCGCCCCGACCAAGATCCGCGCGAGCGAGAAGATCAACGTCATCCCGTCGATGGCCGAGCTGTCGGTCGACTGCCGCGTCCCGCCGGGCCTGGGTCGCGACAAGGCCGAGGAGCGCATCCGCGACGTCCTCGGCGACACCGGCTTCACGATCGAGTTCGCCGAGCAGGTCATGGGCAACGCCTCACCGGTCGACTCGCCGCTGCGCGACAGCCTCGAGCGCTGGATCGGCGAGAACGACCCGGGCGCATCGACCATCCCGACGATCCTCCCGGGCTTCACCGACTCGCGCACCTGGCGTTCGACGTTCGGCGACGACGTGGTCGCCTACGGCTTCTTCCCTCAGCGCCACATGTCGCTGCACGACATCGCCCCGCTCATCCACGGCGCCGACGAGCGCATCGACGTCCGCGACCTCGGGTTCGCGGCGCAGTGCTTCCGCGACGTCACCCTCGACCTCCTCGGGAGTGCCGCATGAACGACGAAGACAAGACACCGAAGCTCCGCCTCGGCGGCATGGCGCTGCGCAACGGCCTGCTCGTCCACGGTCCGACCCACTGGGCGGCCGCGGCCCGCGGCGACGACGGCGAGATCCACGTCGCGTCCGGCCCGAAGCCGCGCGTGAAGGGCTTCGACGACGTGCCCGGCGCGCGCGGCGTGCTGCGTCTCGGGGAGGCCATGGTCGTCATCCCGATCGTCCGCAAGAACCTGCCGCAGGCGCGCCTGCCGTTCGAGAGCAGGACGGTGCTCGGCACGATGCTCGCGACGTCGATCGCCACCCAGATCCTGCGCCGCAACCGCCGCGTCCGTGGCGCCGCCGGCGAGGCGCTGCTGGCGGGCATCGGCCTGGCGCCGTCGCTCATCGCGCTGCGCTCCGGCGAGCTGGCGGCCTACCACGGCGCCGAGCACAAGGCGATCGGCGCGTACGAGGCCGACGACGACGCGCGCGACACCGCCAAGGAGCACGACCGCTGCGGCTCGCACCTCATGACGCCGCTGCTGACGCTGAACATCGCGGGCGCCGCGCTCCTGCGCCGCGTGGTGGCGAACCCGGGCCCGGGCGCGCAGGCGGCGGTCGGCCTGGCGTCGATCGGCGCGGCCGTCGAGGTCTTCGCCTGGGCCGAGCGCCATCACGACAGCGCGCTTGCCGGTGCGCTGCGGGTGCCGGGGCACGAGCTGCAGCGGCTGCTCGGGACGCGGGAGCCGGATGACCGGCAGCTCGCGGTGGGGCAGGCGGCGCTGGAGGAGATTCTGCGGGTCGAGGGCGCGGCGAGCGCGTAGCGCCTAGCGCACGGGCGGCACCACATCCACTCGCCGCACCCGCGGCTCCCGTCCGGCCACCGGCCGGAACCGCGCCTCCTCGCGTCCTTCGAACGGCCCGGTCCAGTCCCGGCAGATCTCGTCCACGCCCAGTGCGTGGACATGCAGGTCGCCGTCCCGGTCGAGGTGCAGCCGCAGGAAGCTCTTGCGGTCCTCGATCCCCTGTGCCGCGAAGACCTGGTTCCCCGTCTCCTGCGCGCGCGGGCCGAAGCCCGCGCTGACGGCCAGCAGCACCGCCGCGAGCAGCGTCGTCCCCGCTGCGAACCCCATGGCCCCCGCGGCCACCAGGGCGAGAGCACCTTCGACGAACCCCGGCTCCTGCGCACCGACCACCGCCCAGACCACGAGCGCGCACAACGCCACGTGCGCCGCCGCATGCAGTCCACCCACCAGCTGCCGCCACGGCGCCGGGGCGTCGAGTTGCACGACCAGGCCCCCCACCAAGAGCAGGGCCAGCACGATCCCCGTCCCGCTCGCCGCCCGTTCCAGGAACGTTCCCTCGTCGGCCGTGCTGAGCGCCGTGAGCATCGTCGCTGCCAGCAGCGCGTAGACGCCTGCGATCACGGCGCCCAGTCCCGGTGACAGCGCCGCGAGGCGCAGCACGCCCCAGCCCAGCTTCCGGGAGGTCGCCGCGTCGGGGTACGCGGCTTCGCGTGTGTAGGGCACCCCGGGCTCGCCGCGCCGTGGCGGCAGCGTCGCGTCGGCCGCGAGCGTGTGCGTCGGCGAGAGGTACGCCCCGCCGCCGCCCGACGTGATGCGGTGCGGCCCGTCCGGGGATGAGTAGCGCGCGTAGTGGTGCAGGTCGCCGGTCAGCACGAGACCGACCCGGCCGCCTGCTTCCTGCACGATCCGCTCGACGTACGCCAGGTTCTCCCACGCGGGCGGGAAGGGCTGGCGTGACGACACGCGCAGCCAGCTCGGCTTGCCGGTGACCAGGATGACGCGGTCACCCTCGGCCATCTGCGCGGCCGCCGCGCGGAACCAGTCGAGCTGCGCGTCGTCGACGAGGTCATCGAGCTGGATGTCAAGCATCCACACCCACCAGCCGTGGGGCAGCTGCAGCGCGGCGTAGCTGCGGCGCTGCCAGGTCCGCCAGCCGCCGACCCACTGCTGCTGGCAGAAGCGCCGGGTGAAGGCGACCAGGCCGTCGTACCAGTCGTGGTTGCCGGGGATGGCGAACAGGTGGGGCGCGGGCTCGGCCCACGGCAGCGCCCCCGCGAACGGGCCGACGAAGCGATGCTCGTAGGCCGTGCGGTCCGCCGCCGGGTAGACGAGGTCGCCGCCGATGAGCAGCGCGTCGGCCCGGGGCAGCGGGGTCTCCTCACCCTCGACGCGGAGCTCCGGGCGCCCGAGCAGCCACGCCACCGACATCGTGGCCGGCCAGCCGTCGCCGGTGTCGGCGACGAAGTCCAGGCGCACCTCGTCACGGTCGGCATAGCCGGTGAAGACGGGCTGCTCGACAGACGCCTGCGATTCGCGCCGGTCGGCGAAGCGGCCGAACGCCGCCGAGACGACGGACTGGACGCCCGAGCGGACCAGCAGCGCCGGGTCCAGCCAGCGCGTCGGGGCCTCGCGGATGAAGCCCAGGCGGAGCAGCTCGGCCTCCCGCTCGGCGGCGGTCCGGCCGGGCCAGCGCAGATTCCGGGACAGCGAGTCCTGATCGTCCACGCGCCGAACGTAGTCGATTGGTCGGCCGGGCGCTCAACCCTCGGTCGCTTGCGGCCGATTCCCCGGGTGTGACCTCCCTCCGCGTGCTTTGTGCTGCCCTGATTGCGTGTGTCGTCGCGGGGCTTGGTGCGCCGGCGGCGTCGGCGCTGACGCCGTCGACGCAGTACCGCATCGAAGCAGGGTCAGGCCAGATCCGCGAGGTCTCGGACGACCGGTACCGGCTCACGCTGCGCGAGGTCGACCCGGATGCTGAGACCACGACGGTGACCGAGCCGCCGACGCTCGGCGAGGAGCCGCTGATCCTGCTGACTGATCAGTGGAAGGACAGAGACTTTGGCAGCGCCACGCCCTCGGCGTTGCTCACCGTCGACCCGGGCACCGGGGACGATCCCGTCGGCCGGGCGTTTGTCCGGCTGCTCAACCCACCGAAATGGGATCAGACGAACAGGGTTCTGAGCGTCCTCATCGAGCGCAACGCCGACGCCGAGGCGCTGGTCACAGCCGGGCTGGAGGAGCTCAGCGGGACGGCCGTCGTCCGCGCCCGCACGTTCCAATCGGCCTCGCTGGCCATAACCACCAGCCCGCCCACGACCGCGGAGACCGGCTGGGTCGACAAGGTCAAGAACTTCTTCACCGAGTGGTCCGGCGCCCTCGGCCTCCTCTTCATGTTCCTGCTGGTCTTCCTGATCTGGCGCTCGCTGAAGATGGTCCCCAAGACCGCCCCCCAGACCCTGAAGCCCGCTGCGCGCTCCTCGGTCAACTGGGAC
Source organism: Actinomycetota bacterium (assembly GCA_005788585.1). Next base: position 13,026 of record SYBY01000020.1, read on the forward strand.
GAGATCGCCGGCGCGGACGACGCCAAGGAAGAGCTGATGGAGGTCGTCCAGTTCCTCAGGGACCCCAAGAAGTTTCGCCGCTACGGCGCGACCATGCCCAAGGGCGTGCTTCTCCACGGGCCTCCGGGAACCGGCAAGACCCTGCTCGCCAAGGCCGTCGCCCACGAGTCGGGGGCGCACTTCTTCAGTCAGTCGGCGTCCTCGTTCGTCGAGATGTTCGCCGGCCTCGGCGCCGCCCGTATCC
>SYBY01000153.1 GCA_005788585.1 Actinomycetota bacterium
CAGGCGGTTGATCGGCGAAGCTCATGCGGGCACCTCCATCCCATAGCTGCGAGCGGTCTGCTGCACGGTCCCAGCGTAGACGGCGCGCAGGTCGGCCCCCGCCGCCTGCTCGCGCCACTGGCGCTGCGCGCCGTTGCCGCCGCGCTCGGCGGGGTTCACCAGGTCGATGCCGAGTTCCCCGCGGACGGGCGCCGTCCACGCGGCGAGGCGCGGGACGATCTCGGTCGCCGGGTACGTCGTTCCGGCGTCAAGATCGAGCATCTCGCCGTCGAGCCCGAAGCGGATCGCCCGCCACATGTTCTCCTCGATGAGCGCGCCGGCGGGAACGTCGAGCGGGCGGCCCTCGTCCTCGTCGCGCATGGCCTGGGCGACGCACGCGACGATCAGCCTTGCGAGGTCGTCGGACTCGCCGGCGGTCATCTGCGCGTCACAGATCCGGACCTCGACGGTCCCGTAGGCGAAGTGCGGACGCACCGACCACCAGACCTGCGTGTATTCGACGATCGAGCCCGTGCGCATCAGCAGGTCGATGTACCGGCGGTACGCCTCCCACGAGCCGTACGCCTCGGGCACGCCGCACCGCGGAAACGACTTGGTGAACGTCTGCGTGCGGGCGGTGTGCAGCTTCGCGAACTGCCCGTCGACGAACGGTGAGTTCGCCGACACCGCGAGCAGGAGCGGCAGCACCGGACGCAGGCGGTCGCACACGCGGACCGCGCGCTCGGCGTCGCGCACGCCCACGTGGACGTGCATGGAAAACGTGTTGTTGCGCCGCGCGACGTACCCGAGCCCGTCGACGACCCGGCGGTAATGCTCGGTGTCGATGTTCGGCTGCTCGCGGTAGTCGGCCCACGGGTGCGTGCCGGTGGCACCAAGGGCGATCTCGTGCCGTGCCGCGTGGGCGAAGAGCCGGTGACGCAGGTCCCGCTGGCGGGTCAGCGCGTCCTGCAGGTCGGTGCCCGGCCCGGAGACGATCTCCAGCTCGGAGCTGATGAGCTCGCCCGTGATCTGCGCGTGCAGATGGGGATCTTCGGCGGCCGCGGCGTCACGGAGGTGCTCGAAGCGCGGGACGAGGTCGTGCGTGCGCGGGTCCAGCAGCGCGAACTCCTCCTCCAGGCCGACCGTCAGGTCGCGCGACGCGGCGAAGACCTCGCGCGCGTGGTCCAGATCGATCGGCAAGGGCTCAGGTCAGGTAGAAGTACAGCGCGTACAGCAGGTCCACCGCCGGAGACGACGTGTGCACCGTGACCTCCGGCGGCACCTGCAGCAGCGCCTCGGAGTAGTTGAAGATGATCTTGACGCCCGCGTCGACGAGCTGGTCGGCCAGCGGCTGCGCCGCCGCGCCCGGCACGGCCAGGACCCCGACCACGATGTCCTCGTCGGCGACCACGTGCTTGAGGTCCTCGGCCGGGCGGACCTTCACCGTCCCGACCTGCTCGCCGACCTTCGCCGGATCGCTGTCGAAGATCGCCACGACGCGGAACCCATGATCGGCGAAGATGTCCGAGGACGCGATCGCCTTGCCGAGGTGCCCGGCGCCGAACAGCGCGATGTTGTGCTGGCCGGCCGTCCGCAGGATCTTGCGGATCTGGGACACCAGGGAGTCGACGTTGTAGCCGACGCCCCGCTTGCCGAACTTGCCGAACCCGGAGAGATCCCGCCGGATCTGGGTGGAGTTGACGTGCGTGTAGTCCGAGAGCTCCTGGCTGGAGATCGTCTCCTTGCCCATCTTCTTGGCCTGGGTCAGCACCTGCAGGTACCGAGACAGGCGGGCGGCAACCCCGAGCGAGAGGCGGTCCTGACCGTTGTTCTCCGGCCGGCCCGACGATGCGATGACGTCCCCTTGTGGCATGCGGCAACCGACTTTACGCCAGCGCGGCCCTCAGGGCGCTCTCGTCCACGAAGAAGTCGAACAGTTCATCGTCATCCAGAGCGATGACCGGGATGCGCTCCAGGTACCGGGCGTGCAGGTCGTCGTCGGCCTCGATGTCGACCTCCTCGATCGAAAAGCCCAGCTCAGCGGCCAGTCTCGTCAAATGGGCGCGGGCGTCGTCGCACAGATGGCATCCCGGGCGGCCGTAGAGCGTGACCGTCCGCACGCTCATGCCAGCGCGCGCTCGCCGCTTGCGTACGCGTCCATCGCGAGGTACGCGGGGTGCGGGACGGCCTCGACGAACCGCGCCGCGCTGGCGATCATGGCGGCGTTGTCGGTGCACAGCGCGCGGTCCGGGACGTGCAGCGCCACCCCGAGGCCCTCGGCCGCCGCGCGCAGGGGCCCATTGGCCGCGACGCCGCCGCCCAGGGCGAGGCGGTCCATCCCGGTCTGCTCCAGCGCCCGTTCGCAGCGCGCGATGAGCGCCCGCACGATCGCGGACTGGTAGCTGGCCGCCAGGTCGGCTGCCCGTCGCGCGGTCTCCTCCTCGCCGAGGTCGCGCACCGCGTACAGGAGCGCGGTCTTCAGGCCGCTGAAGGAGAAGTCCAGGCCGGCCACCTGCTTTGCCGTCGGGAAGGCGAAGGCCTCGGGGTCGCCGTCGGCGGCGAGGCGCTCGAGGGCGGGCCCGCCGGGGTACGGCAGGCCGAGCAGCCGTGCGCCCTTGTCGAACGCCTCTCCCGAGGCGTCGTCGAGCGTCCGCCCCAGCACCTCGAACCCGTCGTGCTCGGTCACCCGCGCCAGCAGCGTGTGGCCGCCGGAGGCGAGCAGGCAGACGAACGGGGGCTCGAACGGGTCGGGGCCGATGAAGTTGGCGGCCACGTGGCCCTGGAGGTGGTCGACGGGCGCTAGCGGCAGCCCGCGCGGCGCCGCGATCGCCTTCGCCGTGGCGACGCCCACCAGCAGGGCACCGACGAGCCCCGGCCCCTGCGTCACGGCGACCAGGTCGATCCCGTCGAGCGCGGTGCCCGCCTGGCGCAGCGCGTCGTCGACCACGGCGTTGACGAGCTCGACGTGATGGCGCGACGCGACCTCGGGTACGACCCCGCCGTAGCGGTCGTGGATCCCCTGCGAGCTGATGACGTTGCTCGCGATCGTGCCGTCACCCCGCAGCACGGCCGCGCAGGTGTCGTCACAGCTCGTCTCCAGCGCGAGGATCACGCCGTGGGCTGGACCGGCCCGGCGGCCGGCACGTCGTCGAGGCGCCCCTCGA
>SYBY01000021.1 GCA_005788585.1 Actinomycetota bacterium
CGCGGCCAGTGGCCGTTGATCTCGAGCTGGAGGATGTCCTCGGCGTGCTGCCGGGCCTCGTCGGGCGTGTCGGCGAACTTGACGCCGCCGGCCTTCATCCGTCCTCCGGTGAGGACCTGGGACTTGATGACCGTGGGCCCGCCGATCCGCTCGGCGATCGTCTTGGCCTCGGCCGCATCGGTGGTGAACCCGTAGTCGGTGACCGGGATGCCCGCGCGCTTGACGATCTCGCGGGCCTCATATTCAAAGAAGCGCATGCGGCCGCGAACCGTAGCTGAGAGGCGGTGCCTGGCGCCGTGCGGTCGAACCCCTTGTCTGCTTGACTTTTCTCGCGTGAAGCCTTCCCGTCCCCGGCGTGCCGCTCTCGCGGCCGCGCTGGCCCTCCTCGTGGCACTAGGGACCGCCGCGCCGGCATCCGCCGCGTCGTCGTTCGGCCTGAACATCCAGAGCCTCGTCAACTGGGACGTGCAGTGGACGAGCGGGGCCGGACCCGCGTGGGAGCCGTACGTCGCGGCCATGGCGCGCGACGGGATGACCGTGGCCCGCACGGATGCCGCGTGGTCGCGCGTGCAGCCGACCGGACCCGGTGACACCCCGGACTGGACGGTCACGGACCGGATCGCACGGACCCTCGCGCAGCACGGCATCCGCTGGCTGCCGGTGGTCGATCTCGCGCCCGCGTGGTCGCAGGAGACGCCGAACGCGCGTCCCGGCTGCGCACCGCTCGTGCCGCGCTACCTGCCGCCGAAGCCTGAGTACTACGACGAGTTCGCGACGTTCGCGGGCATGCTCGCCGCGCGCTACGGCCGCGACGGAGCGTTCTGGGCTGCCAATCCGGACCTGGTGCCGCGGCCGATCACGCACTACGAGATCTGGAACGAGCCGAACGTCGACGCGTACTGGAACAACCACGTCAATCCCGCGCAGTACCGCAGCCTGTACGACCAGGCGCGCGCGGCGATCAAGGCGGCCGATGCCGACGCGCAGGTGCTCGTCGGCGGCGTCGTCTGGGGCGGCCAGGTCGACTGCACGGTGCAGACGAACGACGCGCCGTGGCTCCAGGCGCTCGTCCGCGACGGCGGCCCGGGATGGGAGACGGACGGCATCGCGATCCACCCGTACGGCCCGGCGGCGGTCAACATCGTCGTGAACGTCCGGCGGATGCAGCGCGCGCTCGCCACGGTCGGCCGCGGCGACGTCCCGCTCGAGCAGACCGAGCTGGGCTGGGCGCTGCGGCCCGGCGACGCGACGCCCGGGTCGGCCGCGGCGCGCGACGACGGCTGGTTCCCGGAGCCCACGCGGGCGGCGAACTTCGCGCTGGTCACCGACGTCCTCCAGGCCGCCGACTGCCGCCTGGGCGACCAGTACGGCTACGCCGTCGTCGAGCGCGAGCGGCTGCTGCTCGAGCCCCCGGCCGGGATCACGAACGTGTTCGACCTCATGGAGCACTGGATGGGCATCTACCCGGCGACCGCGCCCGGCGCGGAGACCGTCACGAGTCGCGCCTACGCGGCGGCGATCGCCCGTGACCGCGCGGCCGGCGGCGCGGCGCGCGACGTGCGCGTGTGCGGGGCAGATCCCTCCCCGGGCCGGACCATCCCCATCGATCTCGCGACGACGCCCGCCGGCGCGGGGTGCTGGCTCGCGACCGTGACGTACCTCGGCCTGCCCGTCCGCGAAGCACAGCTCATCGGATCGCCGGCCGTGCTGACGCCGACCGGCGCCGACACCGTGTTCACGGGCATGGACGGGACGACGCGGTTCTGTGCGACCGCCGTCGGGGAGCTGCGCGTGCACGCCCAGATCGGGGCCGGCGCGTACGCGGCGGACTTCGCGCCCCTCGTGGCCCGCTCGGCTGAGACCGCCCTGGGCGCCACCGAGCTGCCTGCGGTCCTGACCCCACCGGTGCCCGTGCCTCCCGCGGGGACGCCGTCGCAGCCGGTGCCAGCGTGCATCCTCGGCCAGCTCGGGCTGCCGGGGCAGCGGCTGAGCACCGTCGCCCGGCGCGGCCGTCTGACCACCCGGGTTCGGCTGTCGACGCTCGCGCCGACCGGGCCGTGCCAGACGACGCTGACCGTGTCGATCCCGGTCAAGGCGACGCGCCGCGGCAAGAAGCCGCGCATCACCCAGGCGCTCCTCGGGACCGCGCGCGCCACGATCGGCTCGACCTCGCGGCAGACGGTCGTCATCCGCCTGACGAGGGCGGGACGCAAGCGCCTGCGCCGCGAGCGGTCCGTGCGCGCGACCGTCCGCATCGGCTTGCCGCAGGCCGTCGGCGGCTCGCAGGACTACGCGCGCCAGATGCTCCTGCGCAGGTGACTCAGCGCCGCTCGACCTGCTGCTTGAGGCCGCCGGCCGCGCCGTCGAGCAGGTAGTCCCGCACCTTGTCGACCATCCCCGGGCCACGCAGCAGCAGGCCCAGCATGCGGCCGGGGTCGACCTCGAGCGCGTAGGTCGCGCGGGTCAGGTCGCCCGCCTCGACGAAGGTCCAGCTGCCGCGCAGCGCCTTGACGTCGCCCTTGTCCTGCTGCCACGTGATGCGCGTGTACTCGGCGTAGTCGATGCGCCAGCGCGCGGTGATCGTGCGGACCTTCGCGTCGGACTTCAGCGTGGCGACGAGCGGGCGTCCCTTGCTGTCGCGCTCGTGGACGTCGACGTCCTGGAGCGTGCTCTGCCAGGACACCGCGCGCTCGAGGTCGGCGGCGATCGCGAAACAGTCGTCCGCGGGAGCGGCGATCTCAATGGTCCGTTCCCCGGTGATGAGCCCCATAGGAACCCAGCGTACGACCGTCTCGCGACGGCGGCGCCTCACACGCCGACGAGTCCGCGCTTGCGGCTGCCGAGGAAGTAGCGCTCGAACGCCAACTTCGCCCAGTGCGCGTGGGGGCCGACCATGACGTGGGCGCTGCTCTCCTCGGGGGAGAGGACGCGGTCGGCCTTGAAGATGATCCCGCCGTTGCCGGCGTCGAGGACGCAGACGGCGGCCATCTCGGTGATGGGCAGCTGCTGGTGCTTGCCGCCCTGGATGTCCGCCACGATGTTGTGCACCGCCGCGCGGGCCATGACCTCGCTCATGTGACCGGTCTTCGGCACGCCTGCGGGCACCGGCGTCTGCTCGGGCGGGGCGATCGCAACGGCGACGCCGGCGGCGAACACGTCGTCGTGCTCCGGGTGGCGGAACTCGTCGGTCACCGGCACGAACCCCATGGGGTTGGCGAGCCCCTCGGCGTCTCGGACGGCGTCGACCCCGGTGAAGGGCGGCACGATCATCGAGTAGGCGAACGGCAGGGTCCGGCCGCTCTCGAGGTCCATCTCGCCGTCGCGGACCTCCGTGATCACGGTGTTCTCCAGGCCCTCGATGTCGAGCCGGTCGAAGAACTTCTGCACGCGCGCCGAGGAGTCGGCCACGCCGCCCAGCCCGAAGTGGCCGAGGTACGGCTCGGCGCTGACGAACGTCACGGGCGCGACGTCCTCGAGCCCCGCCTTCTTGATGCGGTGCTTGACGTTGAAGAGGAACTCGTAGCTCGCGCCGAAGCACGAGCCGCCCTGCGCCGTGCCGACGACGACCGGTCCCGGGTTCTCCAGGAAGCGCTGCCACTCGGCCTCTGCGAGCTGCGCGTGGTCCAGGTTGCAGACCGACTGGGTGAAGCCGTGTTCCGGGCCGAGGCCGGGAACCTTCTCGAAGGCCAGGCGTGGTCCGGTGGCGACGACGAGCTTGTCGTAGGCGAGGGCTTCGCCGGAGGTGGTGGTGACCACGTGGGCGGCGGCGTCGATCGTCGCGGCGGCCTCGTTGACGAACCGGATGCCCTTCTTCGCATAGAGCGGCGCGAGGGGGAAGGTGATGTCGTCGGCGTCGCGCAGGCCGAACGGCACCCAGATCAGCGAGGGGATGAAGGTGAAGTGGTCGCGCGGGTCGAGCACGACGACCTCATGGCGGTCGTCCAGACGCTTGCGGAGGTCGAGCGCCGCCGTCAGGCCGGCGAAGCTCGATCCGACGACCACGACGCGCTGGGGTGAGGACGAGGACATCGAGGAACTCCTTCGTAGGCGGGGCCGGTCTGAGGACCGTGATGCACACCACGCTACCACTACACAACTAAACAGTTGCACGTAGTCTCCCGTACGTCAGGCGCGAATGCCCGCGAACCTTCCGGCGTAGAACAGCAGCGGGTCACCGTCGCGGTGGGTCATGTGCTCGACGCGGCCGATCCACAGCACGTGGTCGCCCGCCGGGTGCACGTCGGTCACCCGGCAGCCGAGCTGGGCCAGTGAGCCCGCGACGAACGGCAGGCTGCCCTCCCACTGAAACCGCGGCGTGCCCGTGAGCGCGTGCTGGCCGGCGAAGTGCGCGGCGACGTCCTGCTGCTCGGCGGTCAGCACGCTGATGCCGTAGCGGCCGGTGCGCGGCAGGATCTCGGCCATCCGGCAGCGGCCGAGGGAGACGAGGACGAGGGGCGGGTCCAGCGAGACCGACAGGACGCCGTTGGCGGTCATCCCGTGGACGCCCTCGTCGGCGTCGGCGGTCGTGATGACCGTGACACCGGTGGCGAAGCGGCCCATCGCGTCGCGCAGCCGGCGGGGCGCGGTCGACCGCGAGGTCGGGGTCAGCGCCGCCATGCCGGCGGACGTCACGTTGACGGGCGTGCCCGAGCGCGCCCGGCCGGCGGTGCGGGAGCGCGCTGGCCTGGTGCCGTGGCCGAGCTTCGCCGTGCGCTTCATGCCCGTGGCCGCCGCTTCTCGGGGTCATAGAACGGGACGGACGTCACGGTGGCGTCCAGCGTGCGGCGGCGGCCCTCGGCACGCTGCACGGTCAGCAGCGTGCCTTCGTTCGCGTGCTGCACGGCCACGCGTGCCAGCGCGACCGGCGCGCGGCGGTTGGGGGAGACGACGGCGCTGGTCACGACGCCCACGGTCTGGCGCCCGGCCAGCACCGCGTCACCGTGCGCCGGCGCCTCACCGCCGTCGAGCAGCAGTCCGACGAGCCGCTCGCGCGGATGGTCGTGCCGCTCGATGAGGGCGTCGCGGCCCGTGAAGTCCTCGCCGTCGAGCGCGACGGTGAAGCCGATGCCCGCCTCGTACGGGTCCTCGCCGCTGCCGAACTCGTGGCCGGCGAGGATGAGCCCGGCCTCGACGCGCAGCAGCTCCAGCGCGTCGAGCCCGAGCGGGGCGATCCCGTGGTCGGCGCCCGCCTCGAGGACCGCGTCCCAGACCGCCTCCCCGTGGCGGGGATGACAGAAGACCTCGTACCCGAGCTCGCCGGTGTAGCCCGTGCGTGAGACGACGACCGGGACGCCCTGCGGCCCCCCGATCCGCCCGACGAGGAAGCGGAACCAGCGCAGGTCGGCGACGTCGGGCTGGGTGGGTGAGGACCAGAGGATCGACGCGAGCACGTCGCGGCTGCGGGGACCCTGGACGGCGAGGTTGTGCAGGTCGTCGGTGGCGGGCTTGATCCACACCCGCTGCAGGCCGTGGCGTTCCGCGGTCTCGCGCAGCAGCAGCTCGTCGGTGTCGCAGCCGCCGACGAACCGCCAGTTGTCCTGGGCCAGGCGGAAGACCGTCGCGTCGTCGACCATGGCACCGGTCTCGTCGCACACCGCCGTATAGGAGACCTGCCCGACGGCGATCCGCCGCGCGTCGCGCGTGATCGTGCGCTGGATGAGCGTCTCGGCGTCGGGGCCGAGGACCTCCCACTTGCGCAGCTGGGAGAGGTCCATCACCGCGACGCGCTCCCGGCACGCCAGGTATTCCGCGGTCGCCCCGTGGCCGTGGAAGCGCTCGGGCAGCCAGAAGCCGCCGCCGTCGGTCATGTCCGCACCCAGCGCGCGAGCCCGCGCGCCGAAGGCCGAGTCGGCCGTCATGCGCGGCGGCAGGTCGATGTCGGGCCGGTGCGCGATCGCGACGCTGAAGCGGTGCTCGGGGCGATAGACGCGGACGTGCACGTCGGTCACCTCCCATCCGTTGGAGGGGTCGATGTCGTCGGGGCAGGCCGACGACGCGCAGACGAGGTCGTCGAGCGCGCGCAGCAGGACGTGGTCGCCCGGCCGCGACCACGGCTCGTCGCCGACGAGCAGGTGCGATGCGTCGAAGGCCGTGTTGTAGAAGAGGTTCAGCGCGGGCCAGCCACCGCGCGGCGCGATTCCCCACGGCGCGAGGACGCGGTTGAAGTTGTCGGTGCAGTTGACGTGGCCGGGGTAGCCGAGGTCCTCGTAGTAGCGCGCCGTGCACGCCAGGGCGAAGGTGTCGTGGCGGCCGACGGTGTCCTGCACGACCTCGACGAGCGGCAGCAGGTCGGTGTCGAAGAACTTGCCGCGCAGCCCGGGCTCGGGGTAGGCCCGGCCGGTCATCGACCGCGTTGCGGTGGCGTCGAGACCGCGCTCGATGCCGTCCTCGAGCTTGCCGCGCGCGAACGCGACGAAGTCCGAGCACTGCCGCCCGGCGACGTCGATGATCTGGATGTACTCGCCGGCCTGAACGGTGTAGTCGCGAGCGGTGGCGGCGTCGATGCGCAGCTCCAAGCGCGGCTCGGCCAGCGGGGGCGGCAGCTCCGCGTCCTCGCGTCCTGCCGGCGCGGCACGGTGCAGCTGGAGCAGCAGGTCCGGCGCGTCAGGCTCGCCGGTCTCCGGCGCGGCGACCACGAGCAGGGCGTCGCGGGCAGCGACGGCGGCAAAGACCGGGGCGAGGGTCAGACGGGCCGACCTGATCGCGTGCAGGTCGGCCCCTCCGGCGTGCAGCGTGCGTGCGAAGGTGTCGCCGTCCGGGCCCGCGAGCGTCTGCAGCAGCCCCGCCGGCCCGTCGGGCGTCAGGCCCAGCGCGTCGAACGCTGCGGTCCCCGCGTGGTCGAGGAGCGTGACCTCGACGGTGCGCCCGCCCCGCGGATCGACGAGCTCCACGCGGTCGTCGCCGCGCAGCGCCACCGCCGTCGCGCCGCCGGGACGCACCCAGAACGACTCGCGCTCGCGGCGCACCGCGAGCAGGCCATTGCCCGCCAGCGGCGCTCCCGGTCCGGCGATCGCGTCGATCGCGGCCACGTGCCTCGCCTACGCGGCCGCGGTGTCCGCCGCCTCGGCCAGGAGCTGCTCGGCGAGCGCGCGCTTGCCGTCGGCGTCGAGCTTCTTCAGCTCGTTCTCGACCGCCCGCCGGTTGTAGGTCTGGTTCCAGTAGTCCAGTGCGTCGAAGCCCAGCAGCGCGGCCTTGCCGACGAACTGGCGCAGCACCTCGTTCGTCGGGCCCATCACCCACCCGGCCTTCGCGTCGCGCAGGTAGCGCTCGAGCTCCATGTCGCCGCGCTTGTAGCCCGTGCCGCCGCAGGCGTGGAGCATCTTGTCGACGACGTGGGCGGTGTTCTTCGCCGCGATGAACTTGATCTGCCACGACCAGTGCAGGAAGCCGGCCCGGGCGAACTCGCCGACCGCGAGCTCCTTCGTGTTGCCGTCGGTCGCCTCGTCCATGGCCTGGGCGACGCTGAAGGTGAACAGCCGGGCGGCGTTCGTGTCCATGATCGCCTCGCCGACGTAGTCCTGGATCGTCGGGTAGTCGGCGACGCGCAGGCCGACGTCGGCGTGGCGCTTGCGGGTGGTCTGGCGCTTGGCGATGTCGATCGCGCCCATCGCCAGGCCGTTCCACACCGACGAGGAGCCGATGAGGAACCACGGGTC
>SYBY01000154.1 GCA_005788585.1 Actinomycetota bacterium
ATCGTACGCGGGGAACAGATCGGCGGTCGCGTTGGCAGGTAGATCTCCCTCCGCGTGGACCCGAACGGGCTTGTTGAGAGCCCGCACGCCCCATTCCAGCACGGTTGCGACAGGATCGTCGCCACCGTCGAACTCCAGACCGAGAACCTCGCCCACCGCGCGGCCGATGACGCGCTCGGTCGTGAGGCCCGTCAGCTCGGTCGCACCGCGACCGCAGCCGATGATCCGGCCCTCCTTGTCGCAGACGAAGAACGCTGCGTTGGGCGCCGGGTAGTAGTCGTCGAGCAGCTCGAACAGAAACCCGAAGCCGCACTTGCTGCAGCCCTTCGCGTGGCGACGGAAGCCCGCGGTGCGTTCGGTTTCGGCGCTGCGATTGCCGCAGTTCGGACAGATGAAGAGATGAGCCATGACCCGGTGCAGCAGGGTAGTGCAGGGATGCTGAAGCCCGGTTAAGGGCACCGACGCCGCTCGGCGGATGCCGCGCGGCGCCGTGGCATCATCGCGATCGTGCCCGACGTCTCGCCGCCGACCGCGCCTGACCCGCACGCCGCGACGGCCTCCGGCGTCACGTCCGCGGTCGGCGTCGACCCCGCCCGCGGGCTGACCGCCGGCGAGGCGCGAGCGCGGCTCGAGACCGCCGGCCCCAATCGGCTGCGTGAAGCCGACGAGGTCTCTGCGACGGCGATTCTCACGGCCCAGATCACGGCACCGATGATCCTGCTGCTCGCGGCTGCAGGAGCGCTCTCGGCGGCCCTCGGCGACGTGACCGAGGCGATCGTCATCGCGGTCGTCATCGTCCTCAACGCGTGGATCGGATTCCGCCAGGAGTACCGTGCCGAACGCGCGATGGCGTCGCTGCAGGCCATGGCCGCCCCCGTGGTCACCGTCCTGCGCGACGGCACCGCCACCACCGCGCCGGCGACGGACGTCGTTCCCGGGGACGTGGTCCTGCTGGAGGCGGGCGCGCGCGTGCCCGCCGACGGGAGGTTGCTCGAGGCCCACGCCCTGCGCGTCGAGGAGTCGCCCCTGACCGGCGAGTCCGTGCCCGTCGAGAAGCAGACCGCGCCCGTCCCCGTGGACACGCCCCTGGCCGAGCGGACGTCGATGGCCTTCGCGGGGACGAGCGTCGCCGCGGGCCGCGCGACGATGGTGGTCACGGCGACCGGCATGGAGACCGAGCTGGGGCACGTCGCCGAGCTCCTGCACGGCGCCGACCCGGGCCGCACTCCCCTCCAGCAGCGCCTCGATCTGCTGGTGCGCAACCTCGCGATCGCCGCCGGCGGGATCGTCCTCCTGGTCATCGCCCTCGGCGCGCTCGGTGGCGAGTCGCTCGAGACCCTGCTGCTCACCGCGGTCAGCCTGGCGGTCGCCGCGATTCCGGAGAGCCTGCCCGCCGTGGTGACCATCACCCTCGCGCTCGGCGCCCAGCGGATGCTGCGCAAGCACGCGCTGATCCGCCGGTTGTACGCGGTCGAGACCCTCGGGTCCGTCACGACGATCTGCTCGGACAAGACCGGGACCCTCACCCAGAACCGCATGACGGTCGTGGTCCTGGACATGGCGGGCGACCGGCGTGATCTGAGCGACATGCCTGACGCCGAGCACCCCGACCCAGAGGCGTTGGCGGACCCGGTGCTGCGCCTGCTGCTGGCCGGTGGCGCCCTGTGCAACGACACCCAGCGCGCCGACGACGGTTCCCTGCTCGGCGACCCGACCGAGACCGCGCTGGTCGCCGTCGCATCGCGGTACGGGCTGGAGAAGCACGAGCTCGACGTCGCCCTGCCCCGCCTCGACGAGCACCCCTTCGACTCGGACCGCAAGCGGATGACCACGGTCCACGCGCTGCCCGCCGACGTCGAGGCCGTCCCCGCGCCCCTGCGTGACCTCCCCGGCATCCCCGAGGCCGCCGGACGGCCGGACCGGCTCGCGTTCACGAAGGGCGCGGTCGACGGCCTGCTGCCCCGATGCACGTCGGTCAACCTCCGCGGGGAGATCGTCCCCTTCGATGCCGAGCTGCGCCGGCGCGCGCTCGCCGCCACCGAGGAGCTGGCCGGCGAGGGCGTGCGCGTCCTCGGCGTGGCGTACCGCGCGTGGCCCGATCCCGACACGATCCCCACCGGTGACGCGCTGGAGCAGGAGCTGACCTTCGTCGGCTTCGAGGGCATGGTGGACCCCGCCCGTCCGGAGGTCCGCGACGCCGTGGCCACGTGCCGGGCCGCCGGGGTCCGCCCCGTGATGATCACCGGCGACCATCCGCTCACCGCCGCCGCCATCGGACGCGACCTCGGGCTCATCGGCCCGGACGACCGCGCGATGACGGGCGCCGAGCTCGGGGATCTCGACCGCGACGCACTGCATCGCGCCGTCCGCGAGGTGTCCGTCTTCGCGCGCGTGTCTCCTCAGGACAAGATCGCCATCGTCGAGGCGCTGCGCGAACAGGGTCACGTCGCCGCCATGACCGGCGACGGCGTCACCGACGCGCCGGCGCTCAAGCAGGCCGACATCGGCGTCGCCATGGGGATCACCGGCACGGACGTCACGAAGGACGCCGCCGACATGGTGCTGCTGGACGACAACTTCGCGACGATCGTCTCCGCGGTCGGCGAGGGACGGGTCGTCTTCGACAACATCCGCAAGTTCATCCGCAACATCCTCAGCGGGAACTTCGCGGAGGTCGGGGTGATGGTGGTGGCGCCGCTGGCCGGGATGCCGCTGCCGCTGCTGCCGCTGCAGATCCTGTGGCTGAACCTCGTGACCGACGGCCTGCCCGCGATGGCGTTCGCGGTGGAGCCCGCCGAGCCGGGCGTGATGAAGCGCCCGCCGACGCCGCTGGGCGAGAGCCTGCTGGGCAGCGACCGGGGCCGGCGGATCGTCACGCGCGGCACCCTCCTGCTCGTCCTGACCTTCGTCCCGGCCTACCTGCTGTGGAACGGCGGGGACGACGCGTGGCAGGCCGTGCTCTTCACGTCGATCGCGTTCGCCGAGCTCGCCGGCGGATTCGCGATGCGGTCCGAGCGCGTGTCGGTCTTCACCCTCGGGGTCTTCTCGAACCGCGCGCTCGTGGGCGCCGTCGGGCTGACCGTCGTGCTGCAGGTGCTGCTGATCATCGTCCCGTGGTCGCGCGACATCCTCGGCCTCGAGGCGCTCGGCGCGGAGCACTGGGCGCTGTGCGTCGGGATCGCCCTCACCTACTTCGCCGCGATCGAGCTGGAGAAGCTCGTGGTCAACGCCCGCCGGCGGGCGCGGACCGCCGCTAGATGAGCGAGCCCTGCTCGTGCTCCGGCGCGGGCAGGCCGATGTGCACGAATGCGCGCGCCGTCGCGCAGCGCCCGCGCGGCGTGCGCTGGAGGAACCCGCGCTGGAGCAGGTAGGGCTCGTAGACGTCCTCGATCGTGTCCGACTCCTCCCCCACGGCCGCGGCGAGCGTCGACAGGCCGACGGGCCCACCCGCGAACGTCACGCACACGCTGCGCAGGATCTCGCGGTCCAGTCGGTCCAGGCCCTCGTCGTCGACCTCGAGCATCCGCAGCGCCGCGTCCGCGGCCTCACGGGTCACGACGCCGCCCATCCGGACCTCGGCGTAGTCGCGCACCCGGCGCAGCAGGCGGTTGGCGACGCGCGGCGTGCCGCGCGACCGCGCCGCGATGGCCTCGGCGCCCGCGTGCTCGATCTCGACGCCGAGGATCGATGCCGACCGCCGCACGATGGTGGCGAGGTCGTCGTGGTCGTAGGGATCCAGGCGATGCTGCAGGCCGAAGCGGTCGCGCAGGGGCGTCGTGAGCAGCCCCGACCGCGTGGTGGCGCCCACGAGCGTGAACGGCGGCAGGTCGAGCGTGACCACCCGCGCGCCGGCGCCCGTGCCGACCGTGATGGGCAGCTGGCGGTCCTCCATCGCGGGGTAGAAGGTCTCCTCGAGCGCGCGCGGCAGCCGGTGCAGCTCGTCGACGAAGAACACGCTGCCCGGTTCCAGTGCGGTGAGGAACGCCGCGATGTCGCCCTTGCGCTCCAGCGCGGGGCCCGCCGTCTGCACGAACGGCGCGTCCATCTCCGTGGCGATGATCTGCGCCAGCGACGTCTTGCCCAGACCGGGAGGCCCGGCGAGCAGGACGTGGTCGAGCGCCTCGCCTCGCGCGATGGCGGCCTCGACGGCGACGCTCAGCTGCTCCTTGACGGCGTGCTGGCCGACGAAGTCGTCGAACGCCCGTGGGCGCAGGGACCGCTCGAGCTCGTCGTCCTCGACGGCGGCGTCCGGGGACTGGATGCGACCCGTGCTCATGGCCTGGCGGCGCGCAGTGCGTGGGCGATGAGCTCCTCGGGCGCGTCGCCCGTGGCCCCGGACAGCAGCTTCTAGGCCTCGACGGCGGTGAACCCGAGCTCGAGCAGCCCGTCGCGAGCGAGGCTGCGCGGGTCGTCACCGCCGCGGCTGACGACGATGTCGCCGAGACCGGTGCCGTCGATCG
>SYBY01000022.1 GCA_005788585.1 Actinomycetota bacterium
ACGTGCCCCTCGTTGACCTCGATCGCGTAGATCAGGCCCAGCTCGACGAAGTCGAGGCCGAGCTCCGGATCGATGACGTTCGTCAGGGCCGCTTCGACGTCCTCGTAGGTGACCATGTACCGGAGGATAGCCCCGAACCTGCCCGGTGCCCTTGTGCCCGGGGGGGTGATCGGAGTACGGTGCGGCATCGTCTCGTTCCGAGAACAGCCGCCGGTCCTTCACGTCAGCGGCGACGAGGATCGCACCACCCAGGCACTGCGGCGCGGAGCCATCGCCAGGGCGGCGACGGCGCTCGACGACGTGGTCGTCGATCTCTCGGAACTGGTCTTCGCCGACGCCTCGCTCATGCTCGACCTCATGATGCTCGCGCAGCGCGTCCGCCGGCGTGGGCGTCGGGTCCTGCTGCGGGGCGCGCAGCCGCAGATCCAAGCGCTGATCGAGATGGTCGGAGTGCATCGGCTGCCGGACGTTGTGCTGGTCCCGGCGACCACCACGGCCTGACGGGAGCACGGTCTGGTGATCGGCGGGTGACCCCCGCGGCTTGACCGCGGGCCGCGTGCCGGTGGTCGGTAACGTGGACGGTGCGATGGTTCCCCTGCTGTTCATCCTCTTCCTGCTGGTCCCGATCGCCGAGCTGTACGTGCTCATCCAGGTCGGCCAGTGGCTCGGCGTCCTGCCGACGATGGCGCTGCTCATCGCCGACTCCCTGCTCGGCGCGTTCCTGCTGCGCCATCAGGGGCGCGGCGCATGGCGGCGGATGACCGAGGCGATGACCGCCGGCCGCATCCCCGCGCGGGAGACCGTCGACGGGGCGCTGATCATCCTCGGCGGAGCCCTGCTGCTGACGCCGGGGTTCGTCACCGACATCGCAGGCCTCGCCCTCCTCTTCCCGCCCACGCGCGCGGTGATCCGGCCCGTGCTCGTCGGCTGGGCGACCCGCCGCGTGACCGTCGCAGCGATGAGCGTCCGCACGACGCCGGGTGCGCCCGGCGGGTTCGACGTCGACGGCACGGCCACCGAGGTCGAGCACCCGTCCCCGCGTCTGCAGTCGTGACGATCACCGCCGAGCACGAGGCGCCGCGGCCGAGCCACGCGGGCCCGTCCGGGTTCGCGGACGCCGTCACCGTCGCGTTCGGCGACCCGGCGCAGCGCACGTACGGCCTGGCCCGCCTGGGACTCTCCGAGGACGGCGCGAGCGTCCTGGCGGTCCTGTTCGACGGCCCGGAGACCGTCGCGGCGCACGCAGAGGGCGGCCTGCCCGCGGTCACCCGCTGGGAGGACATCACGGGCGGCCGGGTCCGCCATGAGGTGGTCGAGCCACTGGCAGCGTGGACCGTCGCCTTCGACGACGGGGAGGGCAACGGCTTCGACCTTCGGCTCACCGCGACGAGCGCACCGGCGGCGGCGCCGGAGGACAGTGAGGCCTCGCGCCTCGGGGGGATGGCCGGCTTCGATCAGCTGTGCGCCGTCGAGGGCGTCGTGCGCATCGGCGGGCGCGACCGCGCGGTGCGGTGCGCCGGACAACGCAGCCGCGGCTGGGGTGCGCCCGACTGGAACCGCATCGAGCTGGCGCGCACCGTCTCGGCGTGGCTCGGCGACGGGAACGGCGTCCTGCTCACCGGCATCCGCCCGGCGGGCGCGACCCCGGAAGTCGAGGCGCGCACCGCGTTCCTGGTCGAACAGGGCGAGCCGGCCGCGGTGCCCACCGTGCACCTGTCGACCGCCTACGACGCGGAGGGCAGGCAGCGGCGCGCGGGCATCGAGCTGTGGGACGACCCCGAGCAGTGGCCCCACCGCGCGGCGGGCGACCTCATCTGCGGGTCCTCGCTCGACCTCGGTCGCCTGCGCTACGACTGCGCGTTCTTCGGATGGCGCATGGACGGCCGCACCGGCGTGGGCCGCTACGACGTGCTGCGGCGGGTGACATGACCGAGATCCGCGCGATCGTCAGCGACTTCGGCGGCGTCCTCACGTCGCCGGTCATCGGATCGTTCCTGCGCATCCAGGAGGCCTGGGACCTCCCGCTCGAGGCGCTCGGCCGCGCGATGCAGACCGTCACCGAGCGCGACGGCGCGAACCCGCTCTTCGAGCTGGAGTGCGGGCGCCTCGCGGAGGCCGAGTTCCTGGCCAAGCTCGGGGACGCGCTGCGCGACGAGCTCGGACGCGACGTGCCGATGCACGCGTTCACCGAGGAGATGTGGCGCGCGCTGCACCCCAACCACGCCGTGTTCGACCTGTTCACCACGCTGCGCGGCGAGGGCTACCGCATGGCGCTGCTCACGAACAACGTGCGCGAGTGGGAATCACGCTGGCGGTCGATGTTCCCGATCGACGACGTCTTCGAGGTCGTCGTCGACAGCGCGTTCGTCGGGATGCGCAAGCCCGACCCCCGGATCTACGAGCTGACCGTCGGACGCGTGGGCCTCCCCGCCGAGCAGTGCCTCTTCATCGACGACATGGAGGTCAACGTCACGGCGGCGCGCGACGCCGGCATGGCGGCCGTGCACTTCCGCGAGAACGAGCAGGCGATCGCGGATATCCACGCGGCACTGGGCCGCGACGCCGCGTAGGTCGCGGTTCAACCCCGCCGCGGGCGGGAATCCTGGTCAGCACGCCATCCCAGGAGGAGGGAGCTGACATGTCCACTGGAACCATCATCGCGATCGCGGTTGCCGTTCTGGTCCTGATCGTCGTCATCGCGGTCCTCATGCCGCGCATGCGTCAGAGCCGCGAGCGCCGCGCACTCGAGGCACGCCGCGAGCGCGCCGTCACCGAACACCGTGAGGAATCCACCGCGCACGCCCGTCGTGCCGAGGAAGCCGAGCGCGAGGCGCGCATGGCCGAGCAGGTCGCCCAGCGCGAACGCGCGACCGCGGAGCTGCACGCCGAGGAGGCCGACCGCCACGAGGCGGGGGTCGCCGACGAGGAGCTCGCAGGCGGCGAGAGGACCGGCCGGTTCACGTCACGCGAGCGTGCCGAGCAGGTGGCCGACGAGGCCCCGCCCGAGCGCCTGCGCCGACGCTAGTTGTCAGAACCGATGCGGTCCCACAGGTAGAGCTCGACGCACTCGGCGGCGAGCTCGAGGGACCGCTGACGCGACAGGAAGGGGAGCACGGTCTCCATGGCCTGCTCCTCGGAGATACCGGCCTCGAACGCCTCCTCGCCCCGGAACCCGGCGGCGATCTTCAGCGCCTCGCGCCGGTTCTCCCCCAGCGACGGGAACACCTGCACGAGGAACTCGCGGTTGGCGATCGGCTGACCGACCTCCAGTGACGCGTGCCATGCGGCGAGCATGGAGAGGTCGTGCTCGTCGAGGTCATCGACCGCCTGCGCGTAGTGGGAGGCGAGTTCCTCCTCAGGAATCTCGTCGACCCACGCACGGACGATCTCCCCGAGAAGCTGACGGCGAGCCTCTCGGCCAACCGATTCCGCGATCACGCGGATCGCGTCCTGCGGCTCGATGAAGCAGAGGGGCATGGGGTGGGACTCCCTTGATCGCCTAGGGCGTGACACATGTCGCAAGGTAGGGAGCCGATCGGACGGC
>SYBY01000155.1 GCA_005788585.1 Actinomycetota bacterium
GTCCGGGCGTCGTCGAGGACCGCCTCCAGCGCGGGCAGGTTGCCGTGCACGTCGTAGAGGAGCGCGAGCATGCGCATAGGATCGCGACTCGTGACGACGACCCAGCCGTTCGCCCTCCACGGACCCACGCTGACCCTGCGCATCCCGACGCTCGAGGACGCGCCGGCGCTCTTCGCGCTGGCGTCCGACCCCGAGGTCACGCAGTGGTTCTCCTGGGGCCCGTACACCGACGAGTCGCAGGCCCGCGCGTATCTCGAGCGCCTGCCCGGCCAGCGCCGGCGCGGTGAGCAGCTCGACCTCGTGCAGGTCCACCGCGACCATGGCGTCATCGGCATCACCGGCCTGTCCGAGTTCAGTCCGCGCGACCGCCGCGCGCTCGTCGGGACGTGGTTCGGCAAGGCGTACTGGGGGACGGGCGCCAACGCCGAGTCCAAGGCGCTGATGTGCCACCTGGGGTTCGACCTGCTCGGGCTCGAGCGCATCACGTCGATCGCGAACGTCGACAACGCCCGGTCGCGCCGCGCGCTGGAGAAGGCCGGCTTCCGGCACGAGGGGATCCTGCGCGGCTGGCACCGCCACGGCGACCGCCAGCTCGACGTGGCGATGGTCGGGATGCTGCGATCGGACTGGGAGGCGGAGCCCGAGCGGCACCTCGCCTACCGCGTCGACGGCCTGCCGCCCGCGGAGTTCGTCACCGCTCCCGCTTCGACTCCCAGCTGAAGCCGCGGATCGCGAACACGACGCCGACCGCGGCCCAGAGCGCGACGACCGCGAGGTTCGAGAGGTTGTCGGCCAGGGTGGAGCCCGTGACCATCGCGCCGGACAGCCCTTCGATGAGGTGCACGAGCGGCAGCGCCTGGGCGATGTCGCGCAGGAACGCCGGCGTCTGCTCGGCGTCGAAGAAGACCCCGCTGATGAAGATGACCGGCAGGAAGACGGCGTTGACGTACGCCGGGGTCGCCTCGAAGTTCGGGATGAGGTGGCTGAACGCGACGCCGAGCGCCGCGAAGCAGACGACGCCGATGACCGCGAAGACGATGAGCTCGGCCCAGTGCACCGGCCAGCCGATGCCGTAGAACAGCCGGCCCGCGACGATGACGATCGCGAGCTGGATCGCCGCGTTCGCCACCGCGTTGCCGAACAGGCCGGCGAGGTAGGCGCCGGTGGGCATCGGGGTGCCGCGCAGGCGCTTGAGCACGCCCTGCTCGCGCAGGAAGACGAGGTTGTGCGCCAGCGCGACGAACGTCGTGCTCACGACGGCCATCCCGGCGATGCCGGGGACGAGGATGTCGAGGTTCTCCTGGCTGTCGCTGTAGAGCGTGCCGAGCAGCGCGAGCAGCAGGAGCGGCAGCCCGAAGTTGAAGAACGCGGCCGCCGGGTTGCGCCAGAACATGCGGCGCTCCAGGCGGTACTGGCGCCAGGCCAGCGCGACGGAGTCAGCCACTGTCGGTCACCTCCTCGGCGGCGGGTTCGGCGGTCAGCTCGAGGTAGACGTCCTCCAGCGACGGGCGCGTGACGCTGAAGTCGCGCAGCTCCTCGCCGCGGGCAAGCGCCGCGCTGGTGAGCTGGTGCAGCAGGGCCGTCGGGGTGTCCGTCACCCGGGTCTGGAGCTCGCCGTGCTCGTCGCGCCACGTCACCGTGTGACGGCTCGCCGACCCGACGCCCAGCGCCGACGGCGGGCCCTCGGTGATGATGCCGCCGTCCTTGACGATCGCCACGCGGTCGCAGAGCGCCTGGGCCTCGTCGAGGTAGTGGGTGGTCAGCAGGACGGTCTTGCCCAGGTCGGCGAGCGCGCGGACCGTGTCCCACGCGGCGCGGCGGGCGGCCGGGTCGAAGCCGGTCGTCGGCTCGTCGAGGAAGATCAGCTCGGGGTCGCCGACGAGCGCCAGCGCGAAGTCCAGCCGCCGCGCCTGGCCGCCGGAGAGCTGGCGCGACCGCTTGCCGGCGCTCTCCTGCAGGCCCGCCAGCGCGATGACCTCGTCGACGTCGCGCGGGTGCGGGTACATCGCCGCCCAGTGCGCGACGGCCTCGCGCACCGTGACGTGCCGGTAGATGCCGCCGCTCTGCAGCACGATGCCGACGCGGTCACGCAGCGCGCGGGGCCGGCCGCCGGGGTCGTGGCCCAGGACGGAGACGATGCCGCTCGTGCGCTGGCGGTAGCCCTCGAGGATCTCGACGGTGGTCGTCTTGCCGGCGCCGTACGGGCCGAGCAGGCCGAAGACCTCGCCGCGCGCGACCTCGAAGTCGATGCCGCGCACGGCCTCATGGGTGCCGTAGCGCTTGCGCAGGTCGCGGACGAGGATCGCGGGGGCGTCGCTCATCACCCCTGCATCCTCGCAGGACCTGCATGGAATCGGTCGGCTGGACGCGCCAACCGTGGCAGGATCGGCGGCCATGCGCTGTGCCTGCGTCGACATCGGAGCGAACACCACGCGGCTGCTCGTCGCCGAGCCGACGCCCGGCGGCGGCCTGCGGACGGTGCTGGCCGAGCGCCTGTTCTCGCCGCTGCGGGCCGACCGCGACCCCGGGGACCCGCTGAGCGACGCGGAGACGGAGGCGCTGAGCGAGCAGGTCGCCGGGCACGTCGCACTCGCCCACGAGTGGGGTGCCGACGCGGTCGCCGTCATCGCGACGGCGGTGCTGCGCGCGGCAGGCAATCGCGACGAGGTCGCGGCCATCATCGGCGGCCGCGCCGGCGAGCCGCTTCAGGTGCTCGACGGCCATGCCGAGGCCCGGTTCGTCTTCGCCGGCGCGATCGGGTCGCTGAGCGAGTCCCCCGCGGGCGAGGTCGCCGTGGTCGACATCGGCGGCGGCTCGACCGAGGTCGCCGTCGGGACCGCCGCGCGCGGCCCGCGCTGGTCGGCGTCGGTGCAGATCGGCTCGCGGGTGCTGACGGCGGCGCACCTGCGCCACGACCCGCCGACGCCCGACGAGCTGCAGGCCATCCGGGCCGATGCCGACGCCGCGCTCGACGTCCTGCGCCCGCCTGCGGTCGACGATGCGTACGCCGTCGGCGGCGACGCGACCTCACTGCGCCGCCTCGTCGGTCCCGTCCTCGACCGGGCGTCGCTGGCCGTCGCCCTGGAGACCGTGTGCGCCGGGCCGGCCGAGCAGGTCGCGATGCGCCTGGAACTCGACCCGCGCCGTGCCCGCGTGCTGCCCGCGGCGCTGCTGCTGCTCGAGGCCGCGACGACGTCGCTGCACGCGCCGCTGCGGCTGTGCGGCGGCGGGTTACGCGAAGGTGTGGTCCGGGAACTGCTGAAGGAGCGAGGGCATGGCGAAGGCGCGTGACATCCCCGGACTGACGGGCGAGCTTCCGTTTGCCGTGGCCGCCGCGCGCACGGTGCGGGTCCGGGCCGACGAGCTGTTCGCGCACCTCGACGGCGTGCTCGACGTCGAGGACATCGAGCGCGTCCACGACGCGCGCGTCGCGACACGCAGGCTGCGCGCGGTCCTCGAGATCTACGCGCCGTGCTTTCCGGCCGAGCACTTCCGGCCCGTGCTGCGCGACGTCAAGGCCCTCGCCGACGCCCTGGGCGCCCGGCGCGACCCCGACGTCCACCTCGACGCGCTGGACGGGCTGCGCGCGGCGCTGCCAGAGGAGGACGGCCCCGGCCTGGAACTCGTCTCCGCGCGGTTCCGCGCCGAGCAGGCGGAGGGCAACGAGGTGCTGGCACGCGCGCTGGCCGACGTACGCGAGCACCACCTGCGCGAGCGGCTCGCCCTCCTCGCCGACATCGCGGAGGGGGTGGCGTGAAGGCGCGCCCGGTCAAGGGCCTCGACCCTCAGGGGCCGCTCGCCGACCAGGCCGAGCGCATCATCCGCGTGCGCCTGGGCGAGCTCGTCGCGTTCACCCCTCGGGCGCTCGATCCGTCGGAGGTGCAGGCGCTGCACGACATGCGGATCGCGGCCAAGCGCCTGCGGTACCTGCTGGAGATCTTCGGAGAGCTCTTCGGGCCGTACGCCGGACATGGGCGCAAGCGGGCGAAGGACCTGCAGGACCTCATCGGTGAGATCCACGATTGCGACGTGATGCTGCCCCGCATCCAGGAGATCGTCTCCGAGCTCGAGCGCGACGACGCGGTGGCGGTCGTCCGCGCGGCCGCCCCGGACGCCGAGGACCTCGATCCAGCGCTGCTCGCCGCGGCCCCGCACGCCGAGGCGTGGCGGGGGCTGCACACCCTCCTGACCCACCTCGCGGCGCGCCGCGTGCTGCTCTTCGAGCGGTTCCTCCTGCTGTGGACCGAGCTCGGCCGCGAGGGCTTCGTCGCCCGGCTGGAGTTCGCGCTCGGAGAGCGGGCGGGGGAGACCGGTGCAACCGGCGTGTGAAGCCCCTGGAATCCGCGCCACGCGATGTATAGCGTGCTGGACGTGAGCAGCCTTCAGGAGACCCCGTCCAGCGCCCCGGTGGCGCCCGCGCTCGACAGCCCCGAGCTGTACTTCAACCGTGAGCTCTCCTGGACGGCGTTCAACGACCGGGTGATCCAGCTGGCGGAGGACCCGAGCATCCCGCTGCTCGAGCGCGTGAAGTTCTGCGCGATCTGGACGTCGAACCTGGACGAGTTCTTCATGATCCGCGTCGCGGGCCTGCACGATCAGGTCGACGCGGGCCTCAGCGACCCCAAGCTCGACGGGCGGACCCCGGCCGAGACGCTCGCCGCGATCCGCGAGAACGTGCGCGGCCAGCTGGCCCGCGTGCATCGCTGCCTGCGCGAGGATCTGACCCCCGGCCTCGCCGAGCACGACGTGCGGATCGTCCCGCTGTCGTCGGTCACCGGCAAGGCGCGCGAGGCGCTGGAGGACCGGTACCGGCGGGAGATCTATCCGGTGCTGACGCCGCTCGCCGTCGGGCTCGGGCGGCCGTTCCCGTACATCTCCAACCTGTCGCTCAGCCTCGCGATCCAGGTGCGCGACCCGCACACCGGGCACGAGGTCTTCGCCCGCGTGAAGGTGCCGAAGGAGATGCTCCCGCGGTTCGTCCCGGTCGAGCAGGGACCGGGGTCGCCCGGCGGGCATGTGTTCGTGGCGCTCGAGGAGATCATCGCCGACCACATCGAGGACCTGTTCCCTGGGATGGAGATCGTCGATCACGGGTTCTTCCGGGTCACGCGTGACGCGGACTTCGACGTCAGCGACGAGGCCGACGACCTGCTGCTCGCCATCGAGCAGGAGCTGCGCCGCCGCCGCTTCGGCGAGGCCGTCCGGCTGGAGGTCAACGCCGGCATCAGCCCGCTGCTGCGCGAGCAGCTCACCGGCGCGCTGAAGCTCACCGAGGACCAGGTCTACGACGTCGACGGGCCGCTCGACCTCACCGACCTCTGGCAGCTCGTGAAGCTCCCAGGGATGCGCGAGCTGCGCGACCC
Source organism: Actinomycetota bacterium (assembly GCA_005788585.1). The sequence continues at coordinate 5,364 of SYBY01000155.1, forward strand.
GCCGTGGACGCCGGTCACCCAGCCCCGGTTGCAGGACGACGACGGCGAGCGCGTCGACATGTTCGCCGAGATCCGCCGCGGCGACATCCTCGTGCACCACCCGTACGACTCGTTCAACACGTCCGTCGAGCGGTTCGTGCAGCAGGCGGTCGAGGACCCCGACGTCCTGGCCATCAAGCAGACCGTGTACCGCACGAGCGACGACACGCCGCTGATCCCGGCGCTCATCCGCGCGACCGAGCGCGGCAAGCAGGCCGTGTGCCTGGTGGAGCTGAAGGCGCGGTTCGACGAGCGGGCGAACATCACGTGGGCGCGGGAGCTGGAAGAGGCGGGCGTGCACGTCGTCTACGGCCACCCGTCGCTGAAGACGCACGCGAAGTCGATCCTCATCGTCCGCCGCGAGGGCAACGGCGTCCGGCACTACGTGCACGTCGGCACCGGCAACTACCACCCGAACACGGCCCGGCTGTACACCGACTTCGGCCTGTTCACGTGCGACGAGGGCATCGGCAACGACGTCGCCGACATGTTCAACTTCCTCACGGGATTCGCCCGCCCGCGGCGCTATCGCCGGTCGCTCGTCGCCCCGTCCGGCCTGCGCGACGGGATCATCGAGCGGATCGAGCAGACGATCGCCGCGCACGAGGACGGCAAGCCGACGCGCATCCAGCTGAAGATGAACTCGCTCGTGGACCCGGCCTGCATCCGCGCGCTGTACCGCGCGTCGCAGGCGGGCGTGCCGGTCGACATCAACACGCGCGGGATCTGCTGCCTGCGGCCCGGCGTGCCGGGGGTCTCCGAGACCATCCGGGTGATCTCGGTCCTCGGCCGCTTCCTCGAGCACTCCCGAATCTTCGCGTTCCACCGCGGCGACGAGACCGAGGTGCTCATCGGCTCGGCCGACCTCATGCAGCGCAACCTCGACAGCCGCGTCGAGCTCGTCGTGCCGGTCCTCGACGAGGGCCTGCGTGGCGACATCCTCGACACCATGGAGCGGTGCCTGGCCGACGACACGGGGGCCTGGGAGCTCCAGCCGGACGGCACCTGGGCACGCCGCGCGCGCTCCGAACCCGGGCGCTCGGTGCAGCACGAGCTGACCATCGGGCACGCCGCCCGCGCGCAGGAGGGGCGCGCCGCGGGAGATCCCTGAGAACGGACCGCATGGATCGTATGAGTGCGGTGTTGCTGTAGTCGCACTGTTTGACGGACGTTCGGGGGGCTCGCTACCGTGAAGGACATGTCTTGCCGACGATGGGCCCTGGCGCCGATCGTCGCGCTCGCGTTCACTGGTCTTGTGGGGGGACCGGCAGCTTCGGCTGCCCCCTCGTCGACCTCTGAGCCGACCGCGAC